>JBCAXC010000213.1:0-4838 GCA_038534255.1 Pseudomonadota bacterium | reverse complement strand
GAGGATGGTGTGGTGATGCCCGACGGCGCACGAACCGCCTATGAGCGTTGGGCCGAAGCAGGCTGGGCTGCACTCCCCTGTCCTGAAGAATTTGGCGGGCAAAACCTCCCAACGTTGATCTCAACGGTCTGCAACGAGATCTGGCACTCCGCAAACATGGCGTTCGCACTCGGCCCGCTGCTGACACAAGGCGCTGTCGACGCACTTCACGCCAAGGGCGACGACTTCATGAAGTCGGTCATCCTCCCAAAACTCGTCTCTGGCGAATGGATGGGGACGATGAACCTGACAGAGCCCACCGCCGGGTCCGATCTCAACCTGCTTTGCACGAAAGCCGAACCGCAAGGCGACGGCACCTACAAGATCACCGGCACAAAGATCTACATCAGCTACGGCGACCATGACCTGACGGAAAACATCGTCCATCTCGTGCTTGCACGACTGCCGGATGCGCCGAAAGGAACGCGCGGCATCTCGATTTTCCTCGTGCCGAAGTTCCACGTGAACGCTGACGGCAGTCTTGGTGCGCGCAATGACGTCTACTGCACCGGTGTGGAGGAAAAACTGGGCATCCACGCCTCGCCAACCTGCACGATGACCTTCGGCGACAATGGCGGCGCAGTGGGCCACCTCATCGGAGAGGAAAATAAAGGCCTGCAGATCATGTTCATCATGATGAATGCAGCGCGCCTCGGCGTCGCCGGCGAGGGCGTGGCATCGGCAGAGCGCGCGTATCAACTCTCCCTCGCCTACGCGAATGATCGCGTACAGGGCTCCGACGTGCGCGATCCGGACGGCGGTGCCGTTGCGATCGTTCATCATCCGGATGTGCAGCGCATGCTACTGCGCATGAAATCACTCACGGAAGCCGCCCGCGCGATCAGCTACGCGACGGCTGGAGCGATGGATGTGTCCCGCCGCGCGAGCGACGCCGCAGAACGCGAAGAGGGCGCCCGTTTGACCGCGCTTTTGACACCGGTCGCGAAGGCCTTCGGAACCGATATCGGCGTTGAGGTTTCCTCGCTCGGCATCCAGGTCCACGGCGGCATGGGTTACGTCGAAGACGCGGGCGCCGCCCAGATTTTTCGCGATGCGCGCATCCCGCCGATCTACGAAGGCACAAACGGCATCCAGGCGATCGATCTTGTGACCCGCAAATTGCCGGAGGACGATGGCCGCCACGTAGCACGCTACATCGCGAGCCTGCGTGAGACCGCCGATGCTGTCGCCGCGAGCAATGCGCCCGCGTTCGGCAAGACCGCAGAAAATCTTCGCAATGCCGTCGACGCGCTCGAAACCGCCACGACACATCTCCTGGAAACTCTTCCGGGCGAGCCCGCCGCGGCCCTCGCTGGCGCCACGCCTTATCTGAGACTGTTTGGCCTCGCCGCGGGCGGCGCGTATCTCGCGCGCGGCGCACTCAACGCCCGCACCACAGACGCTCACGACTCGGAGGCAACGACCGCACTTTGCCGCTTCTTCGCGGCAAACCTGATCGGCGAAACCGCATCGTTGGCACGGGTGGTCACCAGCGGCGCACGAGCGCTCGAAGCTGCGGCGGAAAAATTGCTCGTCGCGTAACGCGCACACAGTCGCAAGAGGGACATCACAGACAATGACGATCGAATGTGCGCGTGAGGCCGGTGTTCAAACGATCCGCTTCAACCGACCGGAGAAAAAGAACGCAATCACGAGCGCGATGTATGACGCGTTGGCCGACGCAATCGAAAGTGGTGACGCGTCCGACGATGTCGCGGTACATCTCTTCGTCGGTCGTGACGGCAGCTTTACCGCAGGCAATGACATCGGCGAGTTTCTGACCTTCGCCAGCGAAGGCGCTCTCGGCAAACCCGTCCTGCGATTTCTTCACGCGCTCGCCACCGCGCGAAAACCGCTCGTGAGCGCCGTCGACGGCCTGGCGATTGGCGTCGGTGCCACGATGCTGTTCCACTGCGACCTGGTCTACGCGACCGAGCGCTCGGTCTTTCACACACCGTTCCTCGATCTCGGCCTCGTGCCGGAAGCGGCCTCCAGCCTGCTGTTCCCGCGCGTCATGGGATATCAGCGCGCCTTCGAGATGCTGTGCCTCGGCAAACGCTACCCGGCCGAACGCGCCTGCGCCGCCGGGTTCGTCAACGAGATCGTCGCGCCAGAAGATCTGGAGCCCTACGCGCGCCAGGCCGCGCTGCAGCTCGCCACGAAACCGCCGGAAGCGCTTGCGATGGCTCGGGCACTGGTACGGGGCAAGTCGGACAAGACCTGCGCCCGGATCGATGAGGAAGCGGTGTTGTTCGCCGATCGTCTCGCATCGCAGGAGGCGCGGGAAGCCTTCACCGCCTTCATCGAGAAGCGCCCGGCGAGCTTCCAGAAACCAAGATAGAGCCAGACACGGAGCCGGTTGCGGCGCGCGCGAATGTGGAAGTTGCTGAACAGATGGCGATCGACGCCCTCCTCGCTTTCCATTGCGATTGCGCTCGTCCTGTCGCTTTTCACCGTGATGGTCGCACTGCCGCAATCGGCGGTCGCCGGTATCTTTGACAAGATCGTCCGCGAGGTTGCGGAGAAGGGCGGCGACCTTGGTAAAACCGGAAAATTCTCCGACCTCGATCTGCCCGATGGACTTGGTTCCGTTTTTCTCCGCTTGCCGGACACCGACCGCGACCGCGCACTCATGGCAACCACGACGCCCGAAGGTCACGTCCGCCTGATCAACGCCAAAGGTGAAGCCGTCACCGCCAGCTCATCGGCAGAAATTACGTCTGCTCTGACGTGGCTGCTACCCAACGCCAGCGAGACCGCACGTACGAACGCTCTCGTTCTCCTGCCTGTCGAAGGGGCTGTCACACACCGGGCTGCGCTCAACCTTCTTCCACCAAGCGCTCGCCTTCGCGTTGTGGAAAAGGGGCAGACATTCGCGATCGTCGGCAGGCCGCCGTTCGCAAAGGGCCCGTTGCGCGTCCGTCTGCGCGCCGAACTCATCGCGATA
Source organism: Pseudomonadota bacterium (assembly GCA_038534255.1). Classification (GTDB taxonomy): domain Bacteria; phylum Pseudomonadota; class Alphaproteobacteria; order Rhizobiales; family CALHAX01; genus CALHAX01. The sequence goes on along the minus strand of JBCAXC010000213.1, from coordinate 1,852 downwards.
GCGCGGACACCCGCCACCGTCTCCGAAGCGCTCTGGCAACTGGGCCGCGCCATGAAACCGGCAGACCTGCGCATCCTGTCCCTCGATACAAAGGCCGCAAAAATTCTGCCCGCAGTGCGGGCACCTGTGGCGGAACGAACGTTCAGGCCGGAAAAAATCAATCCGTTCGGGCTCGTCGACGACATGTCGGCATTGCGTGGCCAGACGGTGATCGTGACCGGTGAAATCGATGGCGGACTGCTCGCGTTCGCCGGCAGCAGCGGCACGGCGGACAGCGTCGCTCTTGCCGACCTTAAAGCAGCTGCGCGACGCGACAACGTGAACCTCGTGGTGCTGTCGTCCAACACGCCACGCCAGCCGGGCGTCCGCAACCTGCTCTGGCAGCAGGCGGAGGTGGACGGCCTCGATGCGGCCCTCACCTCAACAACACTTGGCGATTTCTGGGCCGCACTCGCCACCAACCGTGGCCCGCTGGAGATCGACATCACACCGCACGACACCACGCACGTCGGCCTCGTGGCCCGCCCGTCCGGCGACCTGTTGCCGGAAACGCCGGATGGAGATGGATCGCTCCTCACCATCACCGAACGCCTCGTGACCGAACTGGTCTCAACCGCGACCGGCGAGATCGTGACGCGCGGTATCGAGGCAACGCTGCTCAGCGAGGCGCAGGACCGCGAGTTGAACCGACGGATCGTGCCCGGCATCCCATCGGACGTGCAGATACTCTACATCCTTGCGTCACTCGGCGGGCTTGTCGGCCTACCGACAGTGCTGCGGTGGTTCCGCCGCATGCGCCCGCTGAAACCGTCGTCCGCGTTCGCATCCACTCTTGGCCTGATCACAAACCGCATCACGCGTGCGCTGGCGTTCTGGCCACTCTTCCTGCCACTTGCCGGGATCATTGCCGGGCCTTACCAGTTGCTGACGCGCCCGCTCGAACTTGTGACGTGGCCGTTCAAGTCCCTGTGGCACCGCCTACGCCCGGCCTGACGACCTCGCGACGCCACGCGCTTCCTGCTATCGCCCGTTCGCCAGACCGCGAGGCCCGACCATGTCGACGCTCTACCTCACGCACCCCTCCTATCTGGAGCACAACAACGGCCCCGGTCACCCCGAGCGCCCGGAGCGCCTCGAAGCGATCGCCAAGGTGGTGGCGCACGATGACTTCGCAGCGCTGGAGCATGTCGAACCGCGCATCGCAGACGAGGCCATCATCGAACTCGCCCACCCGCGGGACTACATCGATGCCCTGAAAAGCGCCCGCCCCAGTGACGGCATTCGCCAGCTCGATCCGGATACAGCGATGGTTCCCGGAACCTGGGACGCCGCACTCCGCGCCGTCGGTGCGGGCCTGACAGCGGTCGACAAGGTCATGTCCGGTGATGCTCGCAACGCGTTCTGCGCCGTTCGGCCATGCGGCCACCACGCCGAACGCACGCGCGCCATGGGATTCTGCCTCTTCGCCAACGTCGCGATCGCCGGGCTCTACGCGCGCGAAACCTATGACGTCGAACGGGTCGCCGTTGTCGATTTCGACGTCCACCACGGCAACGGCACGCAGGATGTGTTCTGGTCGGACAAGAACATGTTCCTCGCCTCAACCCATCAGATGCCCCTTTTCCCCGGCACCGGCGCCCGATCGGAAGAAGGCGAGAGCGGGAACATCCGCAACGCCCCTCTTAGCCCTGGCAGCGATGGCCGGATCTTCAAGGAAGCATTCCGCGATGCCGTGCTTCCGGCCCTCAACGACTTCGATCCGGATTTCATCCTGATCTCCGCCGGTTTTGACGCCCACGCGAAATCATCTTCAACGAGGTTGACGCTGGCCAGCGGGTCGTTGCGGTGGGCG
>JBCAXC010000212.1:0-4839 GCA_038534255.1 Pseudomonadota bacterium | reverse complement strand
CAGCCGATGAATTCGCCGCTCGCGAGTTTCGGCAGGAAGCGCGCGTGCTGGTCCGGCGTGCCGTAAGCGTGGATCGGATGGATGACCAGGGATGACTGCACGCTCATGGCGGAGCGGTAGCCACTGTCGACGCGCTCAATCTCGCGAGCGACGAGGCCATAGGCGACGTAGCCCTGCGCGCTGCCGCCATGCTCTTGCGGCAGGGCGACGCCGAGCAGGCCCATCTCGCCCATCTCGCGTATGATCGAGGGGTCGAACTCTTCGTGCCGGAATGCGTGCTTGATGCGCGTCATCAGCTTGTCGTCGGCGAACTGGCGCGCGGCATCGCGGATCATGCGCTGCTCTTCGGTCAGCTGGCCGTCGAGGTCGAACGGGTCGGCCCAATCGAAGGCGCCTGACGTCGGAGTGGCGGCGGTGATGTTTGTCTCTGGCTTGTTCATGTCGGAGATCCTCGTGAACGGTTTGGGCCAAGGTGCCTGATGCGCGGCGTTGCCGCAACGTGGGGGCTCGTCGGCGGCGCGGCTGCCTGTGCGTCAGACGGTTGTTCGTGCGTCACTCTCGTTCGCGACCTTGAGCGCGAAGGCGTAGGCCAGCGCGACTTCGTGAAGGCGTTCGAAGCGGCCGGATGCGCCGCCGTGACCGGCGTCCATATTGGTTTTCAGTAAGATGGTCGCGCCCGAGGTGTCGTGCGTCCGCAGGCGGGCGATCCATTTGGCCGGTTCCCAGTAGGTCACGCGCGGGTCGGTCAGGCCGGCGAGTGCGAGGATGTGCGGATAGGCCTGAGCGCTGACGTTTTCATAGGGCGCGTAGGCCGCGATATCGGTGTAAGCGTCGGCGCTCTCAATCGGGTTGCCCCACTCGGGCCATTCGGGCGGAGTGAGCGGCAGGGTGTCATCAAGGATGGTCGTCAAAGCATCGACGAAGGGGACTTCGGCGACGATGCCGGCAAAGAGGTCCGGTGCCATGTTGGCGACGGCACCGACAAGAAGGCCCCCTGCTGAGCCGCCATGTGCGACGACGCGCCCGCGACTTGAGAACTTCTCTGCGACGAGATGTTCACCGGCGGAGATAAAATCGCGGAACGTGTTCATCTTCGCGCGGCGCTTGCCGGCGGTGTACCAGCGATGGCCCTTTTCTCTTCCGCCGCGAATGTGCGCGATGGCGTAGATGAACCCGCGATCGACGAGGCTCAGGCGGTTGGTTGAAAACCCGGCGGGCATCGAGATGCCGTAGGAGCCGTACCCGTAGAGCAGCAGCGGCGCGGAGCCATCGAGTGGGGTGTCCTTGCGATAGAGCAGGGACACCGGCACCGTCTCGCCGTCGTGGGCGGGCGCCATCAGGCGGCGGGTGACGTACTGTCCCGGCTCATGTCCGCTCGGCACCTCCTGGGTTTTGCGTAGTGTGCGCTCGCGGCTCTCCATGTCGTAATCGAAGACCTGCGACGGCGTCGTCATGGAGGAATATGTGAAGCGAATGCGCGTCGTGTCGTATTCGTAGCCGCCTCCAAGACCAAGGCTGTAGGCCTCCTCGTCAAATGCGATCTCGTGTGCGGCGTCGTCGGATGTGCGGGTGATGACGATGCGCGGCAGGCCGTTCTCGCGCTCGAGGCGCACCAGATGCCCCGCGTAAGGTGTGACGCCAAGGATCAGGCGACCGGCGCGATGCGGCTCGATGTCGGTCCAGTTCTCGAGACCGGGGGCGCTCACTGGCGCCTCGCAGATCTTGAAGTCTTCGGCGCCATGACGGTTTGTGCGGATGATCAGGCGATCGCCCTGCTGATCGACGTCATATTCGTGCGCCTCCTCGCGGGCGGCCACGAGGCGCGGTTTGCTGGTCGGGGCGTTGGCGTCGATCAACCAGACTTCTGATGTCTCATGTGTGTGGGTCTCGATGAGGATCAGGTCGCCGCTCTGGGTAGCGCCGACGCCGGCGAAGAACCCTGGGTCTGTCTCTTCGTAGACGAGGACATCCTCGGTGGCCGACGTGCCGCGTGTGTGGCGGTAGATGGCGTGTGGGCGATGATTTTCGTCCAGTCGGGTGTAGAAGAGAGTGGTGCTGTCCTTGGCCCAGACCGCGCTGCCGCCCGTGTCCGGAATTTCGTCGGCCAGGTCTTCGCCTTTCTCGAGGTCGCGGATGCGCAGCGTGTAGTATTCCGAGCCTTTGGTATCGATGCCGTAGGCCATGAAGCGGTGGTCGGGGCTGTGGTCTGCGCCGCCGAGAGAGAAGTACGCGAGCCCTTCGCCCATCGCATTGCCGTCGAGCAGGATCTCTTCGGCCTGCTCGTCGCCGGCGGCGGCTTTGGTCGGTCGGCGGCAGATGCGCGGGTACTCGCCGCCAGTCACATAGCTCGCGTAGTAGGCCCATGTGCCATCGGGCGAGGGCACCGACGAGTCGTCCTGCTTGATGCGGCCCTTCATCTCTTCGAAGAGCTTGGTCTGCTGCGCTTCGGTTGGCGCCATGACAGTTTTCGTATGCGCATTCTCCGCCTCGAGGTAGTCGCGGATGTCGGCAGGCAGTGCTGACGGGTCACGCATCACGTCCTGCCAGTTGTCCGCGCGCAACCATGCATACGGATCAGAGCGTGTGATCCCGTGATGGGTTGTTTCGTGCGGGCGCTTTTCGGCGAGTGGCGGCGTGGTCATCGTCCATTGATCCTGACAGGAAATGCGCGCACGCCAAGGCTTGCGCGTTCACGAGTTGCGTCGAGTGGTGGGAGCGGTCGCGTCAGACCGTATCTTGCTCGAAGTTGAGCGCGACGCCGTTCATGCAGTAGCGCAGACCGGTCGGGCGTGGGCCATCTGGAAAGACATGGCCGAGGTGGGCATCGCAGCTGGCGCAGCGGATCTCAGTGCGGGTCTGGAACCAGCTCCGATCTGTGTGCTCGCTGACGGCATCGGGCGCAATGGGCGCGGTGAAGCTTGGCCAACCGGTGCCGCTGTCGAATTTGTCGTCTGTCGCGAACAGGGGCGCGCCGCAGCACACGCAGTTGAACTGACCGCGCTGCGTGATGTGATTGTACGGGTGAGAGTGCGGCGGCTCTGTGCCATGCTCGCGGGTCACGCGATAAGCTTCGGGGGAAAGCTGCGCCCGCCACTCGCTTTCAGACTTCTCGATCTTCGGCGCTGTCGTCGTATCGGTGTTCATGGCGGGCTCCGTTGAAGGCTGACTTAAGCCCCGATGTGGGGACTGCAGCGCGGTTCGTAAAGTCAGTCTATTGGGCGACCGGGCCGCCGCCGACCTTGAACCGCACCGAAATATGCTCCAGAGAAATGCGATCGGGCCTTGTCCCGATCTTCAAGGCTCTGGTCGTCCAGTTCTTCGGCCACTTCGCCAACAGGCGCCTCGCCGTGCCGCGCGTAAAAGAAACGACCATCATATGCGTGCTCTCAGTCTCGGCATCGTCCTCTTCGGCTTCTGGCTTCTGTTGTCCGGCCATTACACCCCGTTCCTGATTGGCATGGGGGCGGCGTCGGCGGCGCTTTGTGTCTGGATGGCGCAGCGCATGGGCCTCATCGATGTCGAAGGTCATCCTGTGCAACTCGCGCTCGGGGCTGTCACATTCTTCCCGTGGCTGCTCGTCGAGATCTTCAAGTCGTCGTTCTCGGTTGCCGTGCTTGTCCTGCGCGGACCATCCGCGATCGCGCCAAACCTGATCAAAGTGAGGGCCGGGCAGTCCAGCCAGGTCGGGATAAACGTCTACGGCAATGCGATTACGCTAACGCCTGGCACCATCACCGTTGACGTCGATGGGGATGAGTTCACCGTTCATGCCTTGACACACGAAACGGCGGCCGATCTCGAAAGCGGGACGATGGATCGCCGGGTGCAGCGTATGGAGCGCGGACTGTGATTTATGTGGCGGCGGCGCTCGCATTGCTTGTCGCTCTGGGGCTCGCCGTCGTGCGGGCGCTGCTCGGGCCAACGGTGTTTGACCGTGTGCTCGCCGGCAACGCGATCGGCGTTCTGGCGATCCTGCTGCTGTGTGTGTTTGGTTTTCTCACCGAGCGGCCAGAGTTCCTCGACATCGGCATCACCTACGGGCTGCTCAATCTCATTGGCACGCTCGCGGTCCTGAAGTTCTGGAAGTATGGCGACCTCGCCCACGATGATGCTGCGCAGCAGGATCGGGAGCTTTCGTGATGGCGGAGGTGCTCAGCTGGATCAGTGCCGTGATGGTCGGAGCCGGTGCGATTGTCGTGGTCATCGGCGCGCTCGGGCTGGTGCGCATGCCGGATGTGTTCACGCGCATGCATGCAAGCGGAATGATCGAGACAATGGGCGCGACGCTGATGCTGGGTGGCATGGCGCTGACCTCAGGGCTGTCACTGGTGACGCTCAAGCTACTGGTGCTCTGGGTCCTGTTCATTTTCACCGGTCCCGTGGCCGGGCATGCGCTGGCACGCGCAGCGCTCTACGCCGGGGTGCGCCCCTATCTGCGTGACAAGGACCAGATCGCCCGCGTGCCGCAGCGCTATGGTCTGCTGACGCCGCCGAGTGATGAGCGCTGATCCATGGAAGCGCTGATCAACATGGTTCTGCTGACGCTGATGGCGATCGTGACCGTCGGCATTATCCGGATGAAAAGTCTGTTCGGCGTGGTGATTCTTGCAGGGATATACTCATTCCTGATGGCGAGTGTGATGGTGGCGCTCGACGCGGTCGACGTTGCTATGACAGAAGCGCCGCGCCCACCACGACCGCGAGCGCCAAAGCCACGTAGGGCGAACGCGCTGACGGCACATCGTCTTTGCCGACCATGTAGAGCGCCGCCAAAAACAACACCGTCGAAATGCCGGCGCCGACGGACGCTTCTGTCATAGCAACGTCGACCGCGTCGAG
>JBCAXC010000211.1:0-4842 GCA_038534255.1 Pseudomonadota bacterium | reverse complement strand
CCTGGCTGCCCGTGCAGAGCAACAACACCTTGTCGCGCGGCTGGTAGCCGTACGCATCCTGATCGTGAAACTTGAAACTCTTCGGCAGGTAGCCGGTCTCGATCGCCACGCCAATCATGCGCTGCATGGCGCGCCCGGCAACGATCAACTCGCGATCATTCTCACGGGCGGCATCCGCAACGGACTTCATGCGGGCGACGTTGGAGGCGAAGGTCGTCACGGCCACGCGCCCGTCGCACGCGCCGACGACCTCGCTGATCGACTTGGCAATGTCTCCTTCTGATGGTGACGTGCCATCGCGGAAAACGTTGGTTGAGTCACAGATCAGGACGTCGACGCCTTCCTTGCCAAGTTCCTGCAAACGCGCCGCGTTCGTCGGTTCACCGGTTATCGGTTCGGGATCAAGCTTCCAGTCACCCGTGTGCAGGACGGTCGTGCCGCCGTGGCGGATGCAGACTGCGTTCGGCTCGGGGATCGAGTGCGCAACAGTGATCAGTTCAAGCGCGAACGGCCCGATGTCGAACGTGCTGTTCAGCGCGACTTCCCGGATGTCGAGTTCAAGCCCGCGGCCATACTCGGCGAGCTTGGCGCGCAGCAGTGTCGCGGTGAACGGCGTGGCATAAACCGGCGCATCCATCGGACCCCAGAGATCGATCACGGCACCGAAGTGATCTTCATGGGCGTGCGTCAGGAGCAGGCCGACACACTTGTCCGCCTGCTCTGCGATGAAAGTGAGGTCGGGCAGGATAACATCGACGCCTGGCTCGCTTGGGCCAGGAAACGTGATGCCGAGATCCACCATCAGCCATTCGCGTTTGCGCGGCGAACCTGCCCCGTAGAGGTAGCAGTTCATGCCGATCTCGCCGGCGCCCCCGAGCGGCAAATAGACGAGTTCGCTCTCGGACGTGTTGGCGTCGGGCATGGAGGATCAATCTCTGTCAGACGTGGTGGCGGCCTCCCTGGTCGGTGACATGACGTCGCCGTAGAGAATGCGGTGCGCGTTATCGGGTGTGTTGAGCAGCAGCGCGCCGTCGACGTCAAGACCGACAAAGGCTCCGGTCACGGTGTCGCGGCCATCGTGGACGCTGAGGCGTGTGCCGATGGGGTAGCTGCGTCTTGCCCAGTTCTCTCGGATGGTCGGGAAGCCGTTTCCAAGGTCCCATTCCTGGGCGGCACGCGCCCATTGTACGGCCAGCGATTGCCAGAGATTTTCCACGAGATCGATATCGTCGCCCTCCTCTGGCGTTACCACGTGGCGGGCGAGATGGGTGGCGGCGTACCCCACGCCGTCGGGGTGATGCGCGACGTTAAGGCCAAAGCCGATCGCGACATCAAGACGGCTCGGATCCGTCGGCGCCTTGCGGCTTTCGACGAGGATTCCGCCCAGTTTGGCGCCATCGTGGAGGATGTCGTTCGGCCATTTGAGGATGAGTTTGGAGTGCTGCCGCTCTGCAAGGTATCCGGTGAAGGTCCGGTGTGCGGCAACACCTGCGACGAACGGGAGTTGCAGTGCTGTCGCGAGTGGGACGTCGAGAGACAGCAGGAGGCTTGCATAGAGGTTGCCAGGCGGAGAGACCCAACCGCGCGCGCCGCGGCCTCGGCCACCCGTTTGCTCTCGGGCCACGATCCAGAGCGGTGTTTCCGCCCCGCCATCAGACCGTCGAAAGGCCTCGGCGTTGGTTGAATCGATGGTCTCGAGCGTTACACGCGCAATCGGCGCCGCGGCGTCACTCACTGCGGGAAGATCGATTTCGCTGCAGCGCTCGCGGCGGTCACCAGCGGACCCGGATAGACGACATAGAGCAGCACGAAGAGCCCTGCCCCGCCGAGCACCAATTTCAACTCGCGCGCCATGAGATCAAAACTCTCCGCCGCTTCATCGAAGAACATGATCTTGATGATGCGGAGATAGTAGACCGCGCCAATCACACTCGCGATAACGCCGAGGACGACGAGCGGCCAGAGCCCGGCTTCAACCGCGGCGCGGAAGACATAGAGCTTTGCGAAGAACCCTGCGAGTGGCGGGATGCCTGCGAGCGAGAACATCAGCATCGCGAGGAAAAAGGCCATCGGCAGGTTGGTCCGCGAGAGGCCGGCCAGCTCATTGATCTCCTCGACGGCGACGTCGCCCCGGCGCATCGCCATGATGCAGGCGAACGTCCCAAGGGTCATGACCATGTAAATCACGAGATAGATCAGCACCGCCTTGGTGCCCTCCGCCGTCCCTGCTGCCAGTCCGACAAGGGCGAAGCCCATATGTCCAATCGAGGAGTAGGCCATCAGGCGCTTGATGTTCGTCTGGCCAAGCGCGGCGAACGCGCCCCAAAGCATCGACGCGATGGAGACAAATACGAGGATCTGTTGCCATTGCGCCGTAACGGGCAGCAGCGCATCGACTGTTACGCGGATCACCAGCGCCATTGCCGCGATCTTCGGCGCAGCAGCGAAGAATGCGGTAATGGGCGTTGGGGCGCCCTCGTAGACATCCGGCGTCCACATGTGGAACGGCACGGCGGAGATCTTGAACGCGAGCCCGGCGAGAACGAACACGAGGCCGAAGATCAGACCGAGATTCTGCTCGCCGCCCCCGGCTTCGAGGAATGCCGCAATATCAGCGAAGATCGTTGAACCGGTGAAGCCGTAGATCAGTGAGGCCCCATAAAGCAGCATCCCGGATGAGAGCGCACCGAGCACGAAGTATTTCAGCCCGGCCTCGCTGGAGCGCAGCGAGTCGCGTCGCAGTGCAGCGATGACGTAAAGCGCGAGACTCTGCATCTCGAGACCGAGATAGAGGGAGATCAAATCGCCCGCGGAGATCATCACCATCATGCCGAGCGTCGCAAACAGCACGAGGACGGAAAATTCTGCCGTCAGAAGCCCGCGTGCCGCGAGGTTGCCGCGCGCCATGTAAAGCGTGACGATCACACCGAACAGTGTGAGGAGCTTCAGGAAACGCGCAAACTGATCCGTGACGAAGCTGCCGTTGAACATCTGCTCCGCGGCGAGGCCTTGGGTCAGGATCAAGGCACCAGCAGCGACCATGAAGCCGATCGCGATCCAAAGCGCGCGCTCGCCCGTGTTGCGCTTGCCGAAGGCGGCGTAGAGCAGCAAATCGGTCGCGCCGATCGCCAGCAGGATTTCGGGAAAAATCGGCGCATAGGCTGCGACTGCGGAGATTACAGCATCCATGGCGAAGCACTCCGGCGAGGCGAGACACTATGCGGGGGAGAAAAATCAATCGGAGTCATTGAGCGAGCCCCGCCACGTCCTTCAGACGACCGGCTTCGCTGAGCGCCTGCTGGTAGGTCGTGATCAGCTTTTGCACCGAGACGTCATGCACTTCGATCAGCGGCGCGGGATAAACGCCGAACAGGATCGTCAGGATCACGAGCGGCACGATGTAGGACATCTCGCGCCGGTTCATGTCGAGGATGCCTGAGAGTGCGGAGTTGTTCATCTTCCCGAACACGACAGCGCGATAGAGATAAAGCGCGTAGCACGCCGAGAGGATGACGCCAGTGGTGGCGAGGACGGCGACCCAGGTGTTGGCTCCAAACGCTGCCAGCAACGTCAGGAATTCACCGACGAAGCCGCTGGTGCCGGGCAGGCCGACGTTGGCCATCGTGAAGACGAGGAAGCAGAACGCATACAGCGGCATCCGATCAACCAGCCCGCCGTATGCCGCGATCTCACGCGTGTGCATGCGGTCATAGATGACGCCCACACAGAGGAAGAGCGCAGCGGAGACAATGCCGTGGCTCAGCATCTGGAAAATTCCACCCTGGATGCCCTGCACGGACGCCGTGAAAATCCCCATCGTCACGAACCCCATATGCGCGACGGAGGAATAGGCGATAAGTTTTTTCATGTCCTCCTGCGCCAGCGCGACCAGCGAGGTGTAGATGATCGCGATGACGCTCATGGCGAAGACGAGCGGCGCCAGCATGTCGGAGGCGACAGGAAACATGGGGAGCGAGAACCGCAGAAAGCCGTAGCCACCCATCTTGAGCAAAATGCCGGCGAGGATCACCGACCCAGCTGTCGGCGCTTCGACATGCGCATCCGGCAGCCACGTATGCACCGGCCACATCGGCATCTTGACCGCGAAAGACGCGAAGAAGCCGAGCCAGAGCAACGTTTGCATGCCACCCGGGATATCGAGACCGAGAACTTCGAGCGGCGCAAACGGGAACTTGGCGTCCATCAACGTCGGGATGTCGGTCGTGCCGGCGTGCCAGTACATCGCTAGCACGGCGATCAGCATGAAGACGGAACCGAGCAGCGTATAGAGAAAGAACTTGAAGCTGGCGTAGACCCGTCGCTTGCCGCCCCACACACCGATGATCAGGAACATCGGGATCAGGCCGGCTTCGAAGAAAAGATAGAACAGGATCAGATCGAGCGCGCAGAAGACACCGATCATCAGCGTTTCGAGCACGAGAAACGCGATCATGTATTCTTTCACGCGGGTGGAGATACTCTCCCAGCTGGCGAGGACGCAAATCGGCATGAGAAACGCGGTGAGGACGACAAAAAGCACCGAGATGCCGTCGACGCCCATCTTGTAGCGAATATTATCGCCGAGCCACGCGCGATCCTCAACGAACTGGAAGTCGGCCGTCGAGGGATCGAAATTCCACCACAGGAACAGCGCGAGCGCGAAGGTGCCGAGCGTGGTGTACAGCGCGACCCAACGGGCATTGCGCTGCGCCGCCGCGTCATCACCCTGCACCATCGTGAAGATGAAGAGCGCGCCGAGCAGCGGCAGGAAGGTGACCGCCGAGAGAAGAATGCCGCCCTCGATCATGACACGCCTCCCGCGGTGAACATGAACCAGGTGAC
>JBCAXC010000210.1:0-4908 GCA_038534255.1 Pseudomonadota bacterium | reverse complement strand
CGTTGTCGGCTGTGATCGCAACATCACCGCCGATCGCGTCCGCAATCGGGACGGCCGCCGCGCCTAGAGCATACGTGCCGACGTAGTTGGCGTCGGTTGCGCCGGAGCTGTCGTTTGTGTCGAGATCAACTGAGGTGAATGTCGTCGTGTTGGTGCCGCCGACGAAAGAGAAGTCGCCGTCCCCATCGTGCAGGAACACGCGCAAGGCGTTTGCCGCATCAACGCGGTACGTGACATCCCAAGATGTTGTGTCGCCCCATTGGAACGTGACTGCACCGGCATCTCGCGTTGGTCCGCCGGGTGCGAAGTTCGGGCTGAAGGGTGGTACTCCGTCATCGCGTTTTGTGCCCGACGCAACGACCTCACCATTCTGCGCCTGAATGAAAATGTCCGTGTTGGACGCTGTTGTCACGGAGTTCAGGTCGGTAAGACTTGGCGTGACGGTTTCGACGGTAAAGGGCGCTCCGTCGCCATCAACGTCACTGATCGTAATGAGGGGCGCGCCAACCGCAGCTACATTTGTGTTGGCCTGGAAGAGCTCCCAACGGATCAGGACCTCCCCGCTGTTGGTGAACGCGTCGGTTTCAACGTCAACCTCGGGGTCATCACCGTTCGTGTCGAAGTAGATCGTGGTCCCGGCGGACTTAGAGACAACGGTTGCATGGAGATCAATCGACGTTCCGCCGATTGTACCCGCGCCGGCCCATACGGCCGTATCGCCTACATCGGCAGATGTTGGGAAATCAATGGATGGCTCGATACCTGTGGCGTCGATAACTAGTGGCGCCAGAACACTTTGCCATTCAGGTGCTGTGAGAGCTGATGCTTCGATTGCACCGGCCTGAACCTCAAGATCCCAGTCGCCGCCGAGGTCAACGTGGCCGGTGTCGTCGTCGGAGGCTGCGATGTCCGCGCCGGTCGCATCGGCGAGGGCATCAAGCGTCGTGCGGTCCGCGCCAAAGTCGCAGCCGTAGATCAGCAGATCGGCGTTGGCCGACAATGCGGATTTGATCTGCAACATTTCGTCGGCATGTTCGCCGTTGATCGACGCAGCTGTCAGTGTTGTGTTGCCGAGCGTGATTTCACCCGGTTTGCCGTGGGAGAGAATGTGGATGGTGTCGATGTCTTCGCGACCGGCAACGGCTGCCGCGATTTGCTCGACCCCGTCGGTCCCGCCATCGAGGAAAATAATCTCTGCTTCCGGGTCAACCGCCGCGATCAGCTGGGTCGGGTTTTCGACGCCGGCATCAATGAACACGAGCTCGCGGCGCACGGCGTCCGAGTTCGCAGCAGTTGCAGCGATCGCGTCGTAGTCGAAGCCACTCGCTGCCGTGTGGGACGATGTGGTGGTGTCGTCGCCGAAGGCGATCTGTGCGGCCTGTTGTTCGGCGACAGCATCTGCGGCGGCATCGCCCGTTGCGCCCGCCGCGGCATCAAAGACGATGCGGGGCTCTAGCGCCATGAGCGTGGTGGATTGTCTCGCGCGTTCCGCCTTGATGGCCTGGGCGGTTGCGCGGACCTGACGCTCGCGGCGCGCCCGCCAGGCGGCGACGGCGCGGCGGTAGCGACGGCGCGGCATTGTTCTCAAGCGGCGTGACAATCCCTTCAGCACGCCTGTGAGGCCGGCCAGCGCATCACTCAGCGCTGCTTTCACCCTTGCTCCAAATCCGAGCCCAACCTTCACCTGCCCGGTTTCGACGTGCGATTGCTGACCCGTGTGCGTATGGTTCGACGAGCCGGAAAGTGTACGTTCCACATCCGCGAGGCGCTTCCGCGTGTCCGCGGCATGCACATGGGGTGCGGCGTGTTCGGAGGTTGCGCTGTCTTTCCAGTTCGGGTCGAAGAGCATCGAAGTATTCCTGCTACCTGGGGTTGTATTATTTCTCCCGAACCTGACCTGCAAGGGTTAACGAAAACCTTCAACGCGCCGCAATAATGCTCCCTAAACGGGATTTTTATCTACTTTGACTGATATGTTCTACTCATGAGGGTGCCTTGACTGTGAAGCGAATGGGGAGAATTATCGCGTTGGTTGTGTCAAATCTGATTCGACTTGAGCGGATCGCGTCGTGGCCGCGGCGGAGAACTGATGCTGTTGCGGAGAGCGCTGCGGCACTCGGGGGAGCTTTCCCGCGGTGACGCAACTCGTCGAAGTGCCGCTCTGGGGGCTGGTTGCGCTCGCCGCATTTGCAGGGTTCTGGCTTCTGGACCGCGCGTTGATCCCGAGCGTGCGCTGGGCGCTGCGGCGACGGGCAAACCGGGCGATTGCGCGGCTCAACCAGCGCCTGCAGGTGAAAATTCCTCCGTTCAAGCTGGCGCGCCGCCGGGTGTTGATTGAGCAGATCCTGAATGACGCCGACGTGGTGGACTCTATCGGAGCCTACGCCCGCGCGGAGGATATTCCTCAGGAGATCGCGCTTGCGAAAGCCCGGACGTATGCACGCGAAATCGTCCCGTCGTTCTCGGCATATGCCTACTTCGGATTTGGCACGCGGATCTCGCGATGGCTCTCGATGCTGCTCTATCGCGTGCGGCTTGGCGCGAGCGATGATGCGGCGCTGAAGGCGATCCCGAGTGATACGTCGGTGGTGTTCATGATCAACCACCGCTCGAACATGGACTATGTGCTCGTGACCTACATGGCGGCGCAATCGTCCGCGCTCAGCTATGCGGTCGGTGAGTGGGCACACATCTTCGGACTGCGCGCGCTGTTGCGCGCCATGGGTGCCTTTTTCATCCGCCGGAACAGTCGCAATGCGCTCTATCGCAAGGTGCTCTCCCGATATGTGGCGATGGCGACGCGCGGAGGCGTGACGCAAGCGGTGTTTCCCGAGGGCGGGTTGACGCGCGACGGGTGTTTGCGCGCGCCGAAGATTGGGCTGCTGAGCTACATGGTGTCGGATTTTGATCCCTCAGGGGCGCGCGACATCGTGTTCGTGCCGGTCGGCATCAACTATGACCGCGTGCTTGAAGACAGGGTTTTGACGGAGGGAGCCTCCCATGAGGCGGACGGTACGCCGCCGCGCTTTGCGTTTAGCCTGACAGCTCTGCTGCGCTATTGCGCCTCCGGGGTCTGGCGGATGCTGAACGGGCGCTGGTACCGCAACGGCTACACCTGCGTCAGCTTTGGCGCGCCACGGTCGCTCAAGGCGTGGCTTGCGGCGCGCGACGTTGATTTTCGCGCTCTTGAAGACGCGCCGCGGCGCGCAGAGATGGACGCACTCGCAGAGCAGATCATGGCGGATATCGGGGCCATCGTCCCCGTCCTGCCCGTCGCCCTCGTCGCTTCGGCCCTGCAGCATACGGAGACCGACGGCGTCACGGCATTCGAGCTGAAGGGACGAATTTTTCGTCTGATCGATGAACTGGAGCACGCCGGCGCGCACATCCACATCCCCCGCCATGACCTCGATTACGCCATCGACGTCGGCCTGCGCATGCTGACACTACGCGGGATCGTGACGGCGGACGACGGGCTGATTGCCCCAAACCCGGAAGAGCAGAAACTGCTGAGCTACTATGCCAACTCGATCGCGCATTTGATGGGGGGTGGGGATGGTGCTGCCGGAGAGAATTGAACTCTCGACCTCTCCCTTACCAAGGGAGTGCTCTACCCCTGAGCTACGGCAGCGACGCTTCGGTATTGCGGCGTTTTGCCGGGGGCGTCAATGGGGTAGGGTTGTCGTGCAGGCGATGGAGCACGGAGAGGTTTTTGCGACGTGATGAGCGGGCAGGGCACGCGGGAGGAACGGTTGGCGGCGGCGTTGCGGGCGAACCTCAGGCGGCGGAAAGGTCAAAGGCGTGGAGCGCGAGACGTCGATGCCGAGCGCGGTGATAACACCAGGACGTCGTCCGATGCTGCAGGCTCGCCGGACCGCGGCGGGATCGACGGCGATTGACCCACGCGGGTTTGTGGCCCAGGCCGCTCTCGAGAGCGCGTTCGCGGTGTTGTCGGCTGACAACCTTTCGGAAAGCGAATCGGGGCCTTAACCAGACCGTCATCGCATGCCTGTGTCACCGGCTGGTGCCCTTTAAGAGCACAGGCATGGGCGAGGCTGCGGCGACGGGCCGTGGACGGAATTGAGGGGCGCGCAGACCATGGATCGTATTCGCATTGTCGGGGGCAATCAGCTCAACGGGCGCATCCCGATTTCGGGCGCGAAGAATGCGGCGCTTCCGCTGATGATTGCGAGCCTGCTCACGCCCGAGACGCTGACGCTCAAGAATGTGCCGAACCTCGCTGACGTGAACATGCTGTCGCGGATCCTGCGCAATCACGGTGTCGATCTCGCGGTCGATGGCAAGCGGTCCGGCAACGAGCAGGTGGCGGGTGAGACGTTCCATCTGACGGCGCGCGACATCGTCGATACAACCGCGCCCTATGAGTTGGTCTCGCGGATGCGGGCGAGTTTCTGGGTGCTTGGGCCGCTGGTTGCGCGGGCCGGTGAGGCGCGGGTCTCACTGCCGGGAGGATGCGCGATCGGGACGCGACCGGTTGATTTTCATCTGGAAGGATTGCGCGCGCTCGGGGCGATCATCGATATCGACAGCGGCTATGTTCTCGCAAAGGCGCCGGCTGGGGGGCTTGTCGGCAATCGCATCAGCTTTGAGCGGGTTTCGGTCGGGGCGACGCACAATGTGCTGATGGCCGCCGTTCTCGCGAAGGGGGAGACCGTGATCGAGAACGCGGCGTGCGAGCCGGAGGTCGGTGATCTTGCGACATGTCTCGTGGCTATGGGCGCGAAGATTGACGGGATCGGCACGCCGACGCTGCGCATTCAGGGCGTGGATCAGCTTGAGAGCGCGCGGCATACGGTCGTGCCGGACCGGATCGAGACCGGGACGTTCGCAATGGCGGTGGCTCCGCCTTTGCCCCTTCGAGAAGAACATCACCACCAGCCGCAGCCA
>JBCAXC010000209.1:0-4920 GCA_038534255.1 Pseudomonadota bacterium | reverse complement strand
TTGTTAGATGGCGGCGTTGAATTAACGCAAGATAATGTTGCAGGAGATTGGAGAAAAAATACAGTTAAAAGCAAGGTGGGGAAGCCTTCAATCTGCTTGGTGAAGGATAGTTCAGAGTTTTCTTTTTTCCTGAACCGTGCTGATGTAGACATTGCAAGTTGTGTTATCATTTGCCCTGAATCCAACGCAGATACTTTGAGTGCGAGCAAACAGTTTCTGAGTTCAATATGCGGCGTTGACAGCGCAAAGCGGTTCAATAAATTGATCAACACTATCAGTTTGTTGGATTGTTAAAGGTTGGTATAGCGGAGTATGCACATTTTGTTTTGCGCGGTTGTTGGCGCAAAGCAATGACTACCTTTGACCGCATAAAAAAGCTGACGTCAGCTTACATCTAAGGTGCTAGATCGATCTGTCTGTCGCAAACAAGACACCGTGCCATTATTTGCCGATAGCCGCTTCCTCTGCAAAGCAGACCCTGTGTTCGCTAATTCGCACGGCGCAGCGGCCCCCCCATTAACCCTCTTCACCTTCCCCCTATCCAGTATTCGCGCCATTTATACTACACTACTTCCGCTTCCACCACATGGGAATGTTGTCGACCGTTTGGCGATGGGGTGGGGGTGTGGCGCCTGTGGGGCGCGGTGTACGGACCGCAAACCGCAGGACGTCCCGGGTCTGCCCACCGCCGGAGCCGCGAGGCGAAGGGCGGTTGTGGTGCCGCCACTGGAGGCGACCCGTGCGCGCTGACTGGTGTTCCCCGTCGGGGGCGCGCCGGGCGGTGCAGACATCCGGTTCGTGATCGCGTCGATGCTCTCGGTGAGCGGGCGCGGGACACCTCGGGCGTTGCCCGGTCCGTCCTGATGGGGCGAAGGGCCGGGTGCGCGAGGGGTGAAAAAGCCGCCGGACGCACGGGCGTGAAAGCGCGGAGCCGAAACGCAAAACCGCCACGCGCGGGCATCCGGTCGGGTGCACACATCAACAGAATTTCGCACCGCTGGATGCCCGCGTATCCCGTGATCGTCTCCGCACGCCCAAATATTGGAAAAGGAGGGCGCATGTTCCGACTGCCCGACGATGACCCCCCGGAACGGGTCGCAGACCGCCTCCTCGCCTGCCTTGCCGGACTTCCAAAAATCTGTGTCGTCCGTCGCTGTCGACGTCACAAGCGCTGCCTTGGGCGCAGCGACGGCGGACCGCCGCTCTGCCTGCGGCATCACTGGGGGCTGGTCGAGACACGCTGTGGGGAGCGGCAGTGACTGGGCGGTGACCACAAGAGTCGCGAAGGTTCTCGTTTCCCTTCTCCCCACGCGTGGGGAGAAGGTGCCCGAAGGGCGGATGAGGGGCAGCAGCTTGTCGGGTGCCAGCGGTGTCTCGCGATCGGAGTGTCGGCGTGCCGAGCGCCCGCTGAGAACGTTTCTGACGCGGCCTCTCACCCAAAACCCTCTCCCCGACCGCGGAGAGAGGGGGTAGTGTCAGCGGGTCGCACAGGCCCGCCGAGCCGATACACCGAACGAGCGCTCCATGTCCTCACCCCCGCGCCAAAACCTCCACATCTACCAGTCGCTCTGGGCGATGGAGCTGCGCCGGCCAGACGGGTTCGAGCGCACGATGGAGGAAAATTTCGCGAAGGTTCTCGTTTCCCTTCTCCCCACGCGTGGGGAGAAGGTGCCCAAAGGGCGGATGAGGGGCAGCAGCTTGTCGGGTGCCAGCGGTGTCTCGCGATCGGAGCGTCGGCGTGCCGGGCACCCGCTGAGAACGTTTCTGACGCGGCCCCTCACCCAAAACCCTCTCCCCGCCCGCGGGGAAAGGGAGTAGTGTCGGCGGGTCGCACAAGCTCGCCGAGACGACACACAGAACGAGCGCCCCATGTCCTCACACCCGCGCCAAAACCTCCACATCTATCAGTCGCTCTGGGCGATGGAGCTGCGGCGGCCGGACGGGTTCGAGCGCACGATGGAGGAAAATTTCGCGATGGTCGCGGATGCTGGCTATCACGGCATGGCGATCGATCTCGGCGTGACGGCGCTTGAGGACGCCCGCGCGCTGCGGCCCCAGTTCGAGCGGCACAACCTCGGCTGCATGATCAACGCGTTCCCGACGACGATCGAGGGACTGCGTCCGGTGCTGCGCATGGCGCGGGATTTCGATGCGGCGTTCGTGAATGTGATCGGTCAGGTCATGCCGCTTGCCGTCGAGGATATGGTGCCGGTCATCGAACAGTGGATGGAGATGGCGGACGCGGAAGGCATGCCGATCCAGTTCGAGACGCATCGCAACTGCATCACCAACGACCTGTTCGCGACACTGCTGTTGCTTGAGCGCCTGCCCGGCATGCCGCTCTGCGCGGATCTTTCCCATTATCTTGTCGACCGCGAGTTCTGGTTTCCCATCAGCCCGGAAGATGACGCGCTGATCGAGCGGGTACTCGCCCGCGCCGACTCGTTTCAGGGCCGCGTCGCGTCACGCGAACAGATCCAGGTCCAGATTTCCTTCCCCCAGCACACAAAGTGGTTTGACCAGTTTGCGACCTGGTGGGCGCGTGGGTTCCGTCACTGGCGTGCACGCAAGCGTGCGGGCGAGACCTGCATTTTCCTCTGCGAGCTGGGGCCGACGGAATACGCGATCACCGGCCCGGACGGCTATGAGCTGTCGGATCGCTGGGAGGAGGCGTTGATGATCCGCGCGCGGGTCGAGGAGATTTGGCGGGGTCTGGAGGCCGAGGATGCGGCGGCCTGAGCGGAGATATATTAACCCGCCGGGGTCAGTTCCCGTGGTGCGCGCTGCTGTGCCGACGCCGCCTGAGTGCGCGATGCCTGTCCGCGTGATGCCTGTGCGCCTGGTGTCTGGGGCGCGATGCGTGGCCCGCGGGGTGTGGCGACCGGCGTGTCTCCAGGTGCCGTCTGCGGCGCAGGCGATCCCTGTGTCCCGAGTTTCTGGACCTCATGGACATGCTGCACGAGGCGGCGTCCGGAATGCCGGAACTCCGCGGCGAACTGCTGCCACGTCGATGCGGCGCGCTGCTGGGTCAGCTGTTTCGATGCCGTCAGCACCTTTTCCATCCAGCTGTAGATCGCGCCGGCCGCATCGGGTGTCAGTCCCTGTTCCGCGCTTGTCGCGCCATTGTCGACGCGCGCCGTTGGCTGGGGTGCACGCTCGTCGCTCGGCTCGCGGAGCATAATGAGCTTGCCGTCATTGACGAGCGGTGTCGTGCGCAATTCGAACGCGCGTCCCTTGGCGTCAAACACACGGGAGGGATACGGCGCCTCGCCGAGAAAACGCCGGACATTGGAGTAGATGCCGATGGAATTGTCGGGCGCATATTCGCCGATCTCGTCGAGCCCGACGATGCTGCGCGCCGCCGCGTTCATCAGCATCACACCGTCATGGGCGTCGAGCGCGATCACTGCCGCATCGATGTTGGCGAGAACGCTGTCGAGGACCTGACGGCGCCCGGCATGCGCGATCGCGTAGCGGATCGAACGCTCGAGGATCTCCGAGTTCAGCGAGCCCTTGACGAGGTAGTCCGACGCGCCGGCCTGTTGCGCGGCCACATCGACCTCGCGGCTCCGCACCCCGGTGAGCAGGATGGCCGGACAGTCGATGTTCCGCGCCCGCATCATGCGGATGAACTCGAGCCCGGTGCCGGTGTCGATGCGATAGTCGACGAGGGTCACATCGAACGGCTGCGAGGAGATCGTGCGCAGGCCCTCGGTGTAGTTGCCGACCCACGTGATATTGTACGTCTGGCCCGGTACTTCGGAGAGATATTCCTTCGTGAAAAGGTAATCGTCCTCGTCGTCCTCGACGAGCAGCAGATTGATCTCTTGGGAAGGGGAAGCCATGACGCGCCGCTATGTCTGTCCTCAGGCCGCAACGCGTGCGGTGGTGGGTGGCAGGTGGACGATCTCGATCCAGTAGCGGTTGAGCGTGCGCACAACGTCAACGAGGCCGTCGAACGTGACCGGCTTCTGGATGAAGGAGCTGACGCCGAGATCGTAGGTGCGGACGATATCTTCTTCCGCCTTCGACGTGGTCAGCACGACGACCGGGATCAGCTTCAGATGCGGGTCGGCCTTGATCCGCGAGAGCGCCTCGCGCCCATCCATGCGCGGCATGTTGAGATCGAGGATGATAAGTCCGGGCAGGTTATTCGGGCTCTTGTCTGCGAACTTTCCGGCGCAGTTCAGCCGGTCGAGCAATTCCTCTCCGTTCTCCACGAATGAAATCGGATTTCGCAGTTTGCTCTCAAGGAATGCATCCTCGATCAACATGCGATCGTCGAAGTCATCGTCGGCAATCAGAATTTCAAGCATGCTGTTATCCTTCATCACTCGTCTCCCCCAACAAGAGTCTCGGTTTTCGGTTGTGTCATCGGCAGCAGAATCGAGAAGATGGACCCGACCCCTGGTTCGCTGACGGCGGTTATTTTTCCGTGGTGTCTGTCCACGATACGGCGGCATGTCGCGAGCCCGATTCCGGTGCCTTCGAACTCGGAACGGCCATGGAGCCGCTGAAACACCTCAAAGATTTTCTCTGCGTGGTGCTGCTCAAAGCCGATGCCGTTGTCGCAGAACCGCAGGTGCGCGCGTCCGTCGTCGAGCATCTCGCAATCGATCACAAGCCTCGGCTGGCGATCCGGATCGCAGTACTTCAAGGCGTTGGACATCAGGTTCTGGAACAGCTGGCGCATCTGCGTCGCATCGGCTTCGATCGTCGGCAGCCCCCCGACGGTGACTTCGGCCTCGTGTTCTGCAATCGACTCTTCAAGATCGCCGACGACGTCGTGCGCGAGTTGCGCCAGATTGACGGCGCCCGTAATCGGTGTCTGCCGCCCGACACGCGAGAAGGCGAGCAGGTCGTTGATCAATCGCCGCATCCGCCCGGACGCATTCATCATCCGTTCGGTATAGAGCTTCC
>JBCAXC010000208.1:0-4962 GCA_038534255.1 Pseudomonadota bacterium | reverse complement strand
CCGAGTGCGCCGGTCTCCTCGCGCGGACATGGCAGTTTGCCTGCCATGCCTCCGAGCTCGAGAAACCGGGCGATTACACGACCTTCGAAATCGCGGGCGAGAGTCTCTTTGCGATCCGGGGACGGGACGAAAAAATCCGTGTATTCTACAACGTCTGTCAGCACCGCGCGCATCAACTCGTCTCCGGCTCCGGGACCGCGCGCGTTGTCGTCTGCCCCTATCACGCATGGACCTATGAGCTGACAGGCGAGCTGCGCTCCGGCCCGAACATCCGCGCGGTCGAGGGTTTCGATAAATCCTCAATCTGCCTCACCCAGGTGCGTGCCGAAGAGTTCGTCGGCTTCCTTTTTGTTAATCTCGACCCTGACGCGGATCCGATGGACGATTGGTTTCCCGATGCCCGCAGTGAACTCAGCGCGTGGGTGCCGAACTGGGGAGACCTCAAGCCCCTCGAATGGGTCTCGATCCCGGAGACCTGCAACTGGAAGGTCTCCGTCGAGAACTATTCCGAGTGCTATCACTGCTCGCTGAATCACCCGACGTTCGCCAATGGCGTCGTGAAGCCCGAGACCTACGACATCCAGCCCCAGGGCAAGTGCCTGCGTCACACCACCGAGTGTCAGGCGCTAGAGAACATGACCTACGACATCAACTCCGGCTTCGCTCACGCGGAGGAATATTCAAGCTGGTTCCTCTGGCCGATGTTCTCGTTTCAGGTCTATCCGGGCAATGTGCTGAACACCTATCACTGGCGCGCGCTCGATGCGTCGCACGTGGTGGTGTGGCGTGGCTGGTACTCGCCGGGCGGTGTCGACGATCCGAAAATCCGCCAACTCGCCATGCAGGATCGGGCCACGACGGTGGAGGAAGATATTCATCTGGTGGAGTCGGTGCAGCGCGGTCTTGGATCGCGTGGCTATCGCCCGGGCCCACTCGTCATAGATCCGGATGGCGGCGTCAATTCCGAACACCCGGTCATGCATCTGCAAAGCTGGATGCGGGAAGCGATCGACGGTGCTTAGATGGTGCCTGGCACAATTGTCGCGCAGTGCGCTCTATTTTTTATCCTTCGACCCGTCCGATGGTGCCACGCAAGCGGCGCATGTTCCATGTAACTCGACGACCGCTTTCGAGAGCTGGAAGTCGTAGCCGCGGGCCACACGGTTGAGTGACTTCGTGAGCGGACTGTCTCCAATCTCCGCCACATGATCGCACGCCTCGCAGATCATGAAGACGGCATGCGCGTGGTCCTCACAACTCGGATGGCGGCAGGCGACAAACGCGTTCAGTGTCTCCAGCCGATGCACCATGCCGAGGTTAATCAGCCGTTCGAGCGAACGATAGACCTGCGGCGGCGCCCGCAACCCTTCATCGCGGAGCTGATCGAGGATCGTGTACGCCGTCAGAGGGCCATCAGCCCGGTCGAGGGCACCATACACGAGCGACTGGTTCTTGGTCAGTGATGGCGTGGAGCCCGTGGTCATCGCTGTCCTCGCGTGTTGCCGTCGACGTCATTCACACCTTGCGTCCGCAGAATAGTGGCGCCGGCGTGTCGGCGCCATTGGTTGAAGAGCGTTAACCCTATAAGACCGACCAGAAATAGGCAGAGCCCCGCCACAACGATGCTCGGTCCGGACGGCGTGTCGAACGCGAGTGAGCCGTGCAACCCGGCAACCACACTGATCACGCCGATCACCGCCGCAAGCGAAGCCATCTGCTCAGGTGTCCGGGCAAAAAACCGCGCCGTAGCTGCCGGAATGATGAGCAGCGCGGTGATCAAAAGCACACCGATAATCTTGATCGAGATCGCGATCACGGTCGCCAGCATCAGCGTGAACGCGACATTTACAGGATCGGGAGAAAGGCCTTCCGCCGCAGCCAGATCACGATTGACCGTCGCGGCGAGCAGCGGTGTCCATATGTAGGCAAGCAGGCCGAGCACTGCGCCGCCCCCCACGATTATGAATGCAATATCGGTCCGCGAAACGGAGAGAATATCCCCGAACAGGAAGCCCATCAGATCAACCCGCACCCACGTCATCGACGCGAGCACGACAAGGCCAATCGCGAGAGACGCATGCGAAAGCAGACCGAGCAACGCGTCTGACGGCAGCCCGCCACGGCGCTGCAACGCGAGAAGCGAAAGCGACATCACAACGGCGACGCCGATGATCGCGAGCGTGAGGTTGATGTTCAGCAACAGGCCGAGCGCAACGCCAAGCAGCGCGGCATGCGCCAGCGTGTCGCCAAAATAGGAGAGACCGCGCCAGACCACGATGCATCCGAGCGGACCTGTCACAAGCGCCACGCTCACACCGGCGAAAAGGGCTCGAGAGAAAAAATCATCCAGCATCGCGCGCGCCTCCTTTGAGAGCGACACCGGCGCAATGGTCGTCATCGCAGGGCTCGTCTGCGCTATGAACGCGACCATCCGAATGATGAACGTGATTGTGGTCGTGTCGGTAGAGTGCAAGCGTTCCCGCCCCGCGCGCACCGAAGAGTTCGCGATAGGCTGCACTTTCGATCACACTCGTCGGACTGCCCTCACAGCAGACATGCCCGTTGAGGCAGAGCACGCGATCGGTCGCCGCCATCACGACATGCAGGTCGTGCGAAATAAGCAGGATGGCGCACCCCAACTCATCGCGAACGCGGGCGATAAGGTCATAGAGCGCGATCTCGCCAGAGTAGTCGACACCCTGAACCGGCTCATCGAGCACCAGCAAGTCTGGCTTCCGGGCGATCGCCCGCGCCAGCAGAACGCGCTGAAATTCACCGCCAGAAAGCGTGCGGACCTCGGCGTTGGCGAGATGCGCCACGCCGGTGCGCGCCATGGCGTTTTGCAGCTCCTTCGCGCCGGGCCGTGAGGTGAGGCTAAGGAACCGCAACACATTGAGCGGCATCGACCAGTCGATCGCGACCGACTGGGGCACATAGCCAACCGTCAGATGGTCCCGCTGCTGCGCCGAGCCCTCATCCGGTTGCAGCAGGCCGAGCGCCATCTTGGCAGTCGTCGACTTGCCGGACCCGTTTGGACCGACAAGGGTCACGATCTCGTTCGGCTGAAGCGCCAGATCCACATCACGCACCAGCCACCGACCGGCCCGGAACACACCGGCGCCACTCAGTCTGACGAGCGCGGGAGACGCTTGCAGCATACCTCAAAACCTCGATTGCGCGCGCACGGTTCGGGCCATACAAGTCGTTGACCATAGCTCAGGCGCTCTGGCCGATGAGATACCGTTGCACCTGCGAAAATCGCACGTTATGAGATAACATAACACGCGACCAGGTACCGTTTGAAGGGACATGAAATGCGCGCGCAGAAAACAACAGCCAGTGGCCTTCTTCGCACGTTTGCGTGCGGCGCGACACTGATGATCGGAGCGGCCTCCCCCGCAGCCGCCGCGGGTGACATCAACGTCATCGCCTCCATCAAACCGGTCCATTCTCTCGTCGCGTCGGTGATGGCCGGTGTCGGGAAACCGACCTTGATCGTCGAGGGTGCCGGCTCGCCACATACGTACGCGCTGAAACCGTCGCAAGCGCAAGCGCTTGAGCAGGCCGATGTCGTCTTCTGGATCGGCCACGAGATCGAGACGTTTCTGGAAAAGCCGGTCGAGACTCTCGGCAAGAAGGCCCGCGTCGTCGAACTGATGGATACCGAAGGCCTGATCAAACTGAAGATGCGTGAGGGCGGCGCTTTCGAAGCGCATGCGCATGATGATCACGACGACCATGACGAGAAGGCCGCGGGCGCGAAGAAAGACGACGACCACGATCACGACCATGACCACGATGATCACGCGGACGCGAAACACGATGATCATGACGACCACGACCACAAGAAGAAGAAAAAGGCCGGGCATGACGACCATGGTCATGACGATCACGCGCACCACGGCGGCGAAGACGCGCACATCTGGCTCGACCCGGCGAATGCCAAAATTCTCGTCGGAAAGATCGCTGCGACACTCTCTGCTGCCGACGCAAAAAACGCAGCGACGTACAAGAAGAACGCGGCAGCTCTGTCGTCTCGGCTCGACGGGCTCGTCGCCAAGGTTCAGGCGACCGTGAAACCTGTTCAGGACCGTGGTTTCATCGTGTTCCACGATGCCTACCACTATTTCGAAGACCGCTTCGGCCTCGAAGCCGCGGGCGCGATCTCGGTGAACCCGGAAGTCTTGCCAGGCGCGGCACGTGTCGCCGAGATCAAGGCCAAGGTGAAGGAACTGGGCGCGACTTGCGTCTTCTCCGAACCGCAGTTTGAGCCAAAGCTGGTTACCGTCGTCACGGAAGGAACAAATGCGAAATCAGGCGTTCTGGATCCGCTCGGCGCTTCGATCGACAACGGTCCAGAGCTTTACTTCACGCTTATCGAGTCGCTCGGACGCAGTTTCTCGGAGTGCCTCGCAAGCGCAAGCTGAGCTGAGGGGCACCAACGGGCGCCGCGTCGTAACGGCGACGAACAACGGTGACGAGGCGCGCATGTCTGTCAGCGCCCTGGCGCCTCCTTGGCAACAGCGCGTACCCGTCAAGCAATGTCGCGCGTGTGACACGACCCGAGTATCCCGTGTTCATCGTGAGGACACGATTTTACCATTTCTTGAGAGTGCAGGCGTGAAATGTAACATCGACCATCCCATGTGTGCGGGATGCCGTTGAGCCCGAGGAGCGCACCCGATGAAGGTGGCAAGCTGCAGATTTCTGCTCGTCGCCGCGATCCTCACGGTGATGACACGCGTGGCGCTGGCGCACCCTCATATGTTTTTCAGCTCCACGGCCCAGTTCCTCCTCGACGATGAGGGCAAACTGAGTGGCCTGCGCACAGTCTTCCTCGTCGATGAACTGAATACGCTGTACACCTTCACCGAGCTGGGGGTGAATGCTGACGGCGACCAGATACTGAATGCCGACGAGCAGGAAAAGATCGCCGCGACCGTGGTCGAAGGCTTCGGGCAC
>JBCAXC010000207.1:0-4973 GCA_038534255.1 Pseudomonadota bacterium | reverse complement strand
GGGCGATGGCGCAGTCGCGGTGCATCCGTCGGACGAGCGTTACGCATCGATCATCGGCAAGCTTTGCGTAACGCTCGTCCGACGGATGCACCGCGACTGCGCCATCGCCCAGCATTGTCTCCGGGCGCGTCGTCGCGATGGAGATGTAATCACGGGTCTCGCGGAGAGTTTCATTTCCCTCCGCGTCTTTCTCGACGTATTCGTAGGTTTCGCTGTCGGCCAACGGGTACTTGAAGTGCCACATGTGGCCGTCGACTTCCTCATTCTCGACCTCGAGATCGGAAATCGCGCTGCGGAACTCCGGGTCCCAGTTGACCAGCCGCTTGTCTTTGTAGATCAGCCCTTCGTTGTAGAGTTGGACGAATGTCTTGAGGACCGCTGCCGACAGCCCCTCATCCATCGTGAAGCGGTCGCGTGACCAGTCACAGGACGCGCCAAGCCGCTTCAGCTGGTTCGTGATCGCGCCGCCGGACTCCTCCTTCCACGCCCAGATCCTGTCGATGAACGCGTCGCGGCCAAGCGCATGGCGGTCGGGCTGCTGCGTCTCCGCGAGTTGCCGCTCGACGACCATCTGCGTGGCGATGCCGGCGTGGTCCGTGCCCGGCTGCCAGAGCACATCCTTGCCGCACATTCGTGCGTAGCGGACGAGAATGTCCTGCAGCGTGTTGTTGAGCGCGTGGCCCATGTGGAGCGAGCCGGTGACGTTCGGCGGTGGGATGACAATCGAGAACGTCTCCGCGCCCTCACCCTTTGCGCCGGCCCCGGCTGCGAAGCAGCCTTCGTCTTCCCAGCTTTGATAAATCCGTCTCTCGATTTCGGACGGCTGGTAGGTTTTTTCGAGCATGGGTCTGCCACGGCATGTGAGAGCGTCGGCGCGACGGTGCGCGCGTTCGACCGATTGGGATGGTGCGTAGCGGGGCGGCGTTCAACAAGTCAATCGGGTGCGCCACGCGCTGCATAGCGCGGGCGTGCGTGACACCGTCGAGAACGCATCGTTCAATGCGAGACAAGGGTACAATGCGAGAACGGGCGACTGAGTGACTAGAGGCTCCGGCCCGGTCCGCCGTCAGGCTTGGACAGCTCGTCGCGCAAGGCCTGCTCGATGAGGCGCGGCATATGCTCGTCGAGCCAATCCTTCAGCATCGGGCGCAACAGCCGGGCAACCGTCGCCTCCAGCGCTGTTGTGCTCGTCGCGCCCGTTTCCGCAGAGGCCGCCGGTCTCACCTCGGGCTCGGCAACAGCGGCAGTGTCCACTTCGGGCTCGGCTCGCTCGACCACGGGAGCTGGCGGAGCAGCTGCGACGGGCGTCTCGAGTTCCACGGGTTCCGGCGCGGATACGATTTCAGCCACAGAAAGCGTCAAAGGTTCCTCAGCCATAGCCTGATGTGCATGGCCGTTCGCGACCGGAGCGGCAGGAACCTCTGACGTCGCTGTCTGCGAAGGGTCGCTCGCAGGTGCGTGGCCGTTCAACGGCGTTCCGTTTGCAGCGGGATGGCCATTTGCCGATTGCGGGTGTCCGTTCGCTGCGTGACCGTTGGGAGCGGCGGGCTGTGTCACCTGATCTGCGGCAGGAACCGTCGGGATCTCTGCCTCTGTCGGTAACACGATCGGGGTTTCCAGCACCGCCGGTTCAGGCGCCGTTGCGCGGGGCGCAGGGGCTGCCGCGCTGCCTCGATCGAACGGGGCAAGCGCATCTCGCGGCAGCGTATCTTCGATCTGTGAGGGGCGCTGCTCGGCCTCGACGTACGTCGTCGCCGGAGTACCGGTCGCGGTGCGCGTTACCGCGGGCACAATCTGGTCAGGTGGAGGGGCGACCGGCGCGGTCTGTTGAGATGGCTGTGACTGATGTTCCGCGATCGCTCTGGCGTCGCGTGCCTGCTGCGCATCTTCAAAGCGCGCCTTCAGCCGTTCGGCACCGTCAAGATCGTCCGCGACGATCCGCCGAATAGAGGAAAGGATGTCGTCCAGACTTCCGTCGGACGACCGTTCATGTGGCCCCGCCATGACGCTTACTCTCAACCCGAATTGTATAGCCCAGTCCAGAGCGTTGGAATCGCAGCCGTTTCCTGATCCAACTCCCCTGCAATCAAGAACCGTATAAATGGTACGAAATCAAGTCGCGCGGCGCGCTGGAGCAATAACGAACTATTTCAGCACTTCGCCGTCGATGACGTAGCCGTCGTAGTCCTCGTTCACAACGACAGTGGTGCCCCATATCTTGTCCTGCACGGCGCCATAATAAACCTCCGGATCGTGTTGCTCGACGGGGAGCGCAATGTCCGCGGCGGTGAGGCGCCCCAGCGAAGAGAGCACCGAGTACGCGGCGACAACGATATCGCGCCGTGTTGTCAGGAGGTTTGACTGCGATTCGAGCAACTCCTGTTTCGCATCGAGGACATCGAGCAGGGTGCGCTGACCGACACGCTCTTCAGCGCGCACGCCATCGAGCGCTACCTGGTTGGAGCGAACCTGCGCCTGCACGGAGATCAACTGTGCCCGGGCCGCTGTATACTGCGACCATGCCGTGACCGTCGTGGCTCTTGCAGCGAGACGAGCTTCTTCAATCTGCTCGGCGGCACGCTCACGACGTCGTTTCGCGGCGCGAATGCGTGCGTACACACCGCCACCCTGGAACAGCGGGATTGAGACGCGCGCCCCAACGGAGGCATCGTCGTTCTGCTTGTTGAACTCGGACGAATTGAAGCGGCTATTGTAGCTCGCTTCGAGGTCGACCGTCGGCAGCAGTTCACCGCGTACGATGTCGACCTCGTGCTGGGCGGATCGCTCCTGAAACGCGGCGCGCACCACGTTTGGCGCTTCGCCCTGCGCGACATCGATCGCCTGACGTATGTTCGCCGGAAGGAGCCGGTTCGGCAACGCAGGTTTGCGCAGTCGTCCCGGCTGATGACCGATGAGGCGGCGGTATTGCGCCGCGCTAGACCGCAGGTTGGCTTTGGCGAGATCGAGCGCGGAGAGCGAGCCCGCCCGGCGCGCTCTCGCCTGCGCCACGTCCGTCCGTGTGGCGTCACCCGCTTCAAAGCGGATGCTCGTTGCGCGGACTTCTTCCGACAGCACTTGAACGTCGTTCTGGCGCAGGCGGACAATGCCGCGATCCCGAAGCACGTCCATGAAGGCCGTTACGGCGTCCAGCAGGACCTGCTGCTCCGTCTCGCGCAGCGTTTCGCGCGCGGCGAGAATGTTTGCTTCCGCCTGACGGAGCTGGTTTGCGTTGCGAAAGCCGCGGAAGAGCGTGTTGGTGAATTCGATCTCGTATCCGCCAGGCGTCCGACTATCGCTCGATACGCCTCCCCCCGTGGCATTCAATGTGCTGCGCGACCGTGACGCCCGCCGCTCGACGTCGCCGCGCAAAGTGACCCGCGGACGATAGTTGGATTTGGCAATCGGGACTTCCTCGTCCGTCGCCTCTAGCTGCTTGCGCTCTGCCGCGATGGTTGGATTGCTGCGGTAGGCGTCGGCCAGAGCCTGCGCCAGCGTTTCGGATGCGACTGGTGAAGCGGTCGCGCTCCAAACCGCGCCAACGAGCAGAAAAGCAACAGCCGCACGCGCGGCACCAATTGCCTGCCCGATCAAGCACCGCCCGACCGTGGAGAGCTCCACGACTTTGCACACCACAACGCAAGACATACGCAACGACCCCAACACTGTGCCCGTACCGCAGCGGACAGGTTGTGTGTAACCTGCGGAGAAGATGTTTGGGGGGTGTGTGTTCCGACGATTCGCATTCGGTGACGCGAGCGTGACTGATCCGCGACACTTGCAAGGTGCAAGCATCGTGATTGCCTGCAAAATCAGGGGAATGTCGTCGCCTCAGCCAACACTCATGCTGTGGAAGAGTCGGCAACGGTTCAAGTCGCGCAGCGCGTCAAGCTGTTTTCGTGAGCGTTAGAACGAAAAAACGGCGGGCTTCTCAAATCCAGGAAGCAACGGTGCCGTGGCGTCGAACCCTGATGTACGCAGCAAGGCATCGCCGCGGCGGACAAACCGGATGGCCTCGCCGATCGGCTGCTCGCCGACGACCGTGACCAGGCGCCCACCCTCTTTCAGTTGATCGCGCCAGACCGTGCCTTCGGCGATTGACGCCACATCAGGCACCCGGCCTTCGAACAGAATGACGTCAAACGGACCCTGCTCCGGGCAGCCGACCGTCAGGTCTCCAGAGACGATCGCGGCGGTGTCTGCGCCATGCTCGGCGATTTCCGTTGATGCCCGCTCGGCCAAGGCATCATCGCCCTCAAGACCCAGCACACTTTCCGCAAGGCGCGCGAGGACGGCGACGGAATAACCGGTGCCGCATCCGACATCGAGGACGAGGTCGCTCGGCCGCACGTCCGCGAACTGAACGAGTTGCGCAAAGGTCATCGGGGCAAGCATCGCGCGCTCCGGCAGCGCACCGAGGCGCTCGCGGACGACCAATTCCTTGTCCATGTAAGCGATTGAGCGGAGCGAGGCTGACACGAAGGCCTCGCGCGGCACCTCGCCCATCGCCGTCAGAACAAGATAGTCCGTGATGTCGTTCGGGCGAAGCTGGCTGTCGACCATGTTGCGACGTTGCGTCGAGAAATCCTGCATCGCGTCTCTCTTCATCCTGACGGTTCGTTTGCGCGGGTTCCGACGGGACCTGCGGTAGCGCAGGATCAGCCGAAATTGCGGGACCACAGCGCGTCCGCCGTTCCTGTGACGCGCAGCGAATTCGGTCGTTGCCGGATGGCATGCGCGTTGCTAGACACTCGCCTCGGCAGCGCACGGCTGCCAAACGGTGCTGCACGTCGCGACGGGCATCGCCTTACACCACATTGATCCGGCTCGGCCAGATCGATTTGAGGCCACGTGGCGGAGTGGTGACGCAGCGGATTGCAAATCCGTGCACCCCGGTTCGATTCCGGGCGTGGCCTCCACGTCCTTGCTGAACGGTGTCAGCTTTTCTGGGTGGTGTCGTCGTGCGGCTGCGGGCT
>JBCAXC010000206.1:0-4978 GCA_038534255.1 Pseudomonadota bacterium | reverse complement strand
GCCTGTAGGACTGCGAACTGACGCGCGGTCACCTCGAGGCCGGATGTCTGCGCGGCGAACATATCCGCGGCTTGTTGGCCTGCGCGGTGGAGGAGGTCGAGAGCCGTACGCCCGGATGTGTGCGTTTGCGTGCTGGTCTTCTTCTGCTTCGCCATAGCAAGTGCGCCGTTGTGAGTGAGCGGATGTTCGCTGCCACAAGTGCGCCCCACCGCACCAAATATGCGATTGGGAATAATTGATTATCTGAAACGCGTAAAGAACCAACGGAGTGTTTCCACGACGTTCGGATGCTGTCATGCTGACTTTTTTGTCCGTCAGCCTGCTGACAACTACGCGGCGTGCATGTTTCGGGTCAGGTTGATTTTTCTTCCGGTTCGCCCGCCTCGTCCTCACCCGGGAGCGTCATGCCGTGGCGGCGCATCATCGGGATTTGTGATAACGCGAATACCAGTGTGATCGGCATACTTCCAAAGACCTTGAAGTTAACCCAGAACGCTTCCGAAAAATTCCGCCACAAAACTTCATTCAGTATTGCCATTCCGACGAAGAACATGGCCCAGCGCCACGTCAATGCTGTCCAGCCGCTGTCGTTCATCTTCAGCGCGTCGCCCATCAACATGCGTATGAAGGGTTTTCCGAGCGCGTGCCCGATCATGAGTGCTGACGCGAACAGAAGATTGACGATCGTTGGCTTCATTTTGACGAAGGTCTTGTCCTGCAACAGCAGCGTCAGCCCTCCGAAGATGACGATGAGACCTGTCGAGATGAGCGGCATCACCGGGATCTTGCCGAACAGGATCTTTGACACAACGAGGGTTATGACGCTCGCCACGATCAACACGCCTGTCGCGTAGTACAGGCCGTTTTCGCCGCCGACGATGGTGTACGTGGCGAAGAAAAGCAGGAGCGGCCCAAACTCGAGGAACTGTTTCATCGGGCGTCTCCTGTCTTGTTGAGATCGTCGGTGCCGAGGAGTGCTTGGCGACGCGCAACTACGTTTGTACCGGGCCGACGATCGCGGCCGCAAACTCCGAAGCCTCGAAGGGCTGAAGGTCTTCGATCGCTTCGCCGACGCCGATAGCATGGACGGGAAGTCCGAACTTCTCAGCGATGGCAACGAGGATGCCGCCGCGTGCCGTGCCGTCGAGTTTTGTCATGACGAGGCCGGTGACGCCGGCCGTCTTGCCGAAGACGTCGACCTGGCTGAGCGCGTTCTGGCCGGTCGTGCCATCGAGCACGAGCAGAACGTGGTGCGGGGCTGTGGCATCCTGCTTCTCGAGCACACGACGGATTTTTGCCAGCTCGGACATCAGATCGTCCTTGTTCTGCAAGCGGCCGGCGGTGTCGATGAGGAGGATATCGGTGTTGGTTTCGTGCGCCCGGGTGAGCGCGTCGAATGCGAGGCCCGCGGCGTCCGCTCCGACATCGCGGGTGATAACCTCTGTGCCGGTGCGCTCCCCCCAGACCTTGAGCTGTTCGACGGCAGCGGCGCGAAACGTATCGCCGGCCGCAAGCATGACAGACCGGCCTTCATCACGAAACTTGCGGGCGAGCTTGCCGATGGTTGTTGTCTTGCCGGAGCCGTTGACGCCGACCATCAGAATGACGGTCGGGCCGTCACGCGGTTCGAGCGTGAGGGGGTGCGCGACCGGCTCAAGCACGCGCGATATTTCCTCCGCGAGGACGGCGTTCACCTCCTCGGGTGAGATTTCCTTGTCGTAGCGGTCTTCCGCAAGCTTGTCGGTAATGCGGCTTGCGACGGCGACGCCGAGGTCGGCCTGGATCAGAAGGTCTTCGAGATCCTGCAGCGTGTCGTCGTCAAGCTTGCGCTTGGTAAAGATGCCAGCGACGCCGCCGGTGAGACGCGAGGATGTGCGCGACAGGCCGGACTTGAGCCGGGAGAACCAGCCACCTTGTCCGTCGTCAGAGGCGGGGGCGTCTTCAGGCTGTTCCGTTTCAGATGCGGCGGAGGCTTCTTGCGGGATCTCTGCCGGTGCTGGCTCGGCATCTGGCGTCGGTTGGTAATCAGCCTTGGAGGCTTCCGGATTGTCGACAGGTGGCTCTTCGGTTTTTGCGCCGGTGTCTGGCGTCGCGCCACCGAAGACGCGAGAGAAAAATCCACCGCTTTTCTTTCCCTCACTCACGCGGAAAGATCCTCCTTGGCTGCGATGCGCGCGCGGAGACGATGGCCATCATGTCCCACGATCTCTGCTGTCAGGAGGTCGTTGGTGCTGGTGCGATGATCGCCAGTGGCGTTGACATCGACCTCGGCGAACTGACGTGTGCGGCCGCGTCCGGGGCGCTCGATCAGCACTTCGCTTTGGAGACCGATCTGGGCGTCGAGATGAGCGGCGACGCGGGCAGATCCGAGTTGGCGCAGTCGCGCGGCACGTTCCGCGATCGTCGGACGGGCCACCTGCGGCATGCGCGCTGCGGGCGTGCCTTTGCGCGGCGAATACGGGAAGACGTGCAGCCACGTCAGTCCGCATTCCTCGACCAGACGGAGCGAATTTTCAAACATGGCGTCGGTTTCGGTCGGAAATCCGGCAATGAGATCGGCTCCGAATGCGACGTCCGGTCGAGCATCGCGCACCCGGTTGCAGAACGCGATTGCGTCGTCGCGGAGGTGCCGCCTTTTCATCCGTTTCAGGACCATGTCATCCCCGGCCTGCAGCGAGAGGTGCAAATGCGGCATGACGCGTTGGTCGCTGGCGATGGCATCAAAAAGTGCGTCATCGGTTTCGATCGAGTCGATAGATGAGAGCCGGAGCCGTGCGAGGTCAGGGACGTGGCGGAGAATTTTTTGCACCAGTCGGCCGAGGCTCAGATTTCCCGGAAGGTCGGGGCCGTACGACGTGATGTCGACGCCAGTGAGGACCACTTCACGGACACCGCCATCGACGAGGCGGCGGATCTGCGCGACGACTTCTCCGGCAGGTACGGAGCGTGAATTCCCGCGACCGTAGGGAATGATGCAGAACGTGCAGCGGTGATCGCAGCCGTTTTGCACCTGGACGTAGGCGCGGGCGCGCGTCGCGAAGCCGTCGATCAGGTGGCCCGCGGTCTCGCGCACGGCCATGATGTCATCAACCAGCACGCGTTCCGATGTGCCCGTTGCCAGACTGCCAAAGGTGGCCGCCGACATTTTCTCCGCATTGCCGATCACATGGTCGACCTCTTCCATTGCGGTGAAGGTCTCGGGTTCCGTCTGGGCAGCGCATCCGGTGACGATGACACGGGCATGCGGGTTGTCACGGCGGGCCCGTCGGATCGTCTGGCGTGATTGGCGGACGGCGTCGGCGGTCACCGCGCAGGTGTTGATAATGACGCTATCGCTCAGCCCGGCGTCCTGCGCGTGGCGGCGCATCACTTCGGCTTCGTAGGCGTTCAGGCGACAGCCGAGCGAACGCACCTCGGGGCCGGGCGGAGCCTCGGGCGCTGGCGGTGTGATGTCATCGGTCATCGACATGGGCTGGCTGGGGTAAGCTGTGACTGCCGGGCGGCAAGATCATGCGTTCCGACGCGCACGTGTGCCCGGTTTCCGCGCGTGAAGGCAAGCGGCGTCTCGACACGTCGTGGAGCCAAAGCTCATGGAGGAGGCGCTCAGTCCTGCGGCTCAGGCTGGTTGGAGACCAAAAGAGACGGGATCAAGCGAGCCTGTGTTTTCGAGGGCGACGGCGCCTGTTGCATGGATGTGGTCGTAGTCGGTCCATTCCACAAGCAATGGGCCGCCCGGCATGATGACGTTCACGCGTCGCGCCGCCAGGTTCTTGCGGGAAGCAGCTGCGACGGTTGCGCAGGCGGCTGTGCCGCAGGAGCGGGTTAACCCGGCACCGCGCTCCCATGTCCGGAGATAAATCGTGTCGTTGCTGGCCACCTGGGCGAAGGAAATGTTCGCGCGCTCGGCAAACACCGGATGGTTCTCGATCAGCGGGCCGATGGCGCCGAGATCGTGCTCGTTGACGTCGGCGACCCAGAAGATGCAGTGCGGCGTGCCGATGTTGGCCACGCTCGGACTGTGCAGGACCGGATCATCGATTGGCCCAACCTGAAGCTCGATGTAGCGGGTGTCCTGAAATGGTTCGGCAAGCGGGATGCGATCCCACTCGAATTGCGGCGGGCCCATGTCGACGGTGACAAGCTCGTCCGGGCGCACGAGTGTGCCAAGCAGGCCCGCATTGGTTTCGATCACTGGGTTTTGCTTGCCGGACTCCTTTGCGAGCAGCCAGGCGATGCAGCGTGTCGCGTTCGCGGATGTGTCGGCCTCGGTGCCATCGTGATTGCGGATCTGGAGGCGGACGTCGGCTTCCTCAGACGACAGCATCACGACAACTTGATCGCAGCCGATGCCGCGTGCCCGATCGGCAAGGCGCTCGGCCTCCTGGCTGCCGATCCGCAATGCTGAACGCCGTGCATCGAGAACGACGAAATCGTTCCCGAGGCCGTTCATCTTGATGAAATGCAGCAGGGCGGTAGTCATTAACCCTCTATGCGGTAAGCCGATTCCCGCGGCAACCCTTCGCGGACACCCTGCAATCAACCCGCTGTTGAGGCTGGTCAGAAACGCGCACTTCGATAGCGGCATCGTCTGTATGCATGCCAAATCTGGTCAGCGCCTTGCATCTCTCATTGCGTCATTGATTGCCCTGCCGCGCTTGTCGGTGTCTTGGGCGCTCCGCGTTGTGAGGGACCGATGTCGCGTATTTTCACCGGCTGGAAAGACCAGTCGTCCCGGCTTTTCGGCCAACATACGATCGTCGAGGGGCATTCGCTCGCCACGTCGCCGCTGTTTTCCGATGCGTTGTTGGCGGAGCTGATCGAGGCGGCGCCTGAAGGCACTTACCACGTTAACACGATGGATCCTGAGACGCATGATCCGCGGACCCGGCGTGAGGGAACCATCGAGGGTCTGAGCGGTGCCGAGGTGATTGAGGCGATCGCCAGCGGCACGATCTGGATCCTGTTGCAGAACCCCGGC
>JBCAXC010000205.1:0-4992 GCA_038534255.1 Pseudomonadota bacterium | reverse complement strand
CATCGAAGTGAGGAGTTTCGTGGCGCCGGTGTACGGGCCTTTCACTGCGCGGGCGTAGAGTGTGTAGAGCACGACAACGTCGATCCGCGGATTCTTGATCTGACGTGCGAGGGAGATCAATTCCTCGTCGCGGCGGCGTGTGCGGTCTTGCTTGTAGAAGTTCAGCGAGACAGCCGTCTCATCGTAGACGTCGAGGCCTTCGATGCCATAGCGCTTCATCTCTCGCAGCGTGGCCGGGGAGTTCAACGTGCTGTTCCAGGTGTTGAGCACCGCGCGCTGAATGCGGTTGTTCCGCTCGAGCGATTGCTTGTCCCAGTCTTCCTGGGCGACGAGCACTTTCACGGTCTGGGCGTTTGCGGCGGCTGGTGCGGCAGCAAACGCGGCGACGGCTGCGGCGCCGAGCATCAGTTTCTTCAACATGGGGGAGTTCCTTTTCTCTGGCAGTTTGGTCGTTCTGAATTCGGAGTGCTGACGCATGATCCCGTCACTGACCGATCAATGAGTTTGTATCGTTCCCGGCGCTCGGCGTCTCGCCCTCTTCACCATTTGGCGGGCGCACGATGAGACCGACCTCGACGCGGCGGTTGACGCCGGAGTTCGGTTTTGACGGATTGGCGAGCTGCGTTTCGCCAAAGCCGACGGGAAGCAGACGGTTCTTGCCGATGCTGTGGACCGTGTTCAGGTGGCTCGCGACCGATACGGCGCGACGTTCTGAAAGATCCTGATTGTAGGCATTTGATGCGCGTGCATCCGTGTGTCCGGCGAGCATGTAGGTGTAGGTCGCGAGCTTTTCGGATTTCAGTGCCGTAGCGAGCACGCGCAGAAGTGTGCCGGAGCGATCGCTGATCTTTGCGCTGTCGGTGCGGAATTTGACCGAGAGGCTGGCGCTGCTGTCGTAGTCAACCCAGTAGACGCGCGTGGTGCCATCGGGGAGGCGGATCAGCACTTTGCGGGTTTTTGGTCCGCCGATTGGCAGGCCGCCCTCGGTTGGCTTTTTGGGCGCGAGATCCTGGATCAGGCGATTGATGAGATCGGTCGTCTCGTCGCCGTAACTGTTAGCGCTGAAGCTCTGAGCCATCGCGGAGGGCGCGATCAGCGAGGCAAGGGAGGCGACGCTGATGGCGCCCGCGCCTCGCAGGATATGACGGCGTGAGAGAGTGGGAGGTTGCGTCATGATCCGGGATCCTTGCTTTTGGACGTTGAGTTCAGGTCGGCGTACGCGGTGTCGAATGGCGCACGTTTGCATCTTTGCCCGTGCAATGGAGACGCCAGAGCAAAGCTCGCGCGACGGTCGATGTTCCATGCGCCGGCATGATGTCCAGGCTCGCGTACCATCAATTTGCTCCGCCGGAGACGGTGGCCGCACGGGAGAGGGAGAGCGTCGCGGAGGCGATCTTCGGATCAGGCTTTTCGAGATCTTCTTCCCATGCCACCTCGAGGGAGACATCGAGCGACGGGACGGGAAGCTGGCGCAGTGGCACGGTGATTTGTTGGCCGGGCGCGATCGGATAGCCGGTGAAAAGTTTCGGGTCGAGGACGATGGCGAGCGTTGAAAACGCCTCACCCAATCTGACGACGAGCGTGCGCTCCTCGCTGTCATTGCGAAATCCAACCAAACAAAGATTTTTCATCGTGAGGGCGATGGTCTTGCCGCTCGCGACGTCGTGACGTTTGTTGAGGGAGGGGCGTGCATCGAAGATGACGTTGCGGCAGGTCTCGGATGGAAGGGGGCGACCGGCGAGGACCTGAACGTGGTTGATTGCGCTCTTGTGCTTGACCCATGCCTTGCTTTCAGCGGCGGCGTCGTCTCCTTCGCTCGGCGTTGTGGCCGGCGCCGGAGTGGGGGCGTTCGCAGCGGGTGTGTTTTGCTCTGTCGCGCTGTCGCCGCCACCAATGATGTTGTTGACGTCGGCGTTCTGGGCGTAGCTCGGCGTCGTTGCGCCAGTGAGGAGCGGGGCCATGGTCAGAAAGCCCGCAAGGAGCGGAGCTGCAGCCACAGCGAGACACGTGCGCGGGGTCATTGCTCTTCTCCTTGCGGCGCCGTGATGGCGAGCGGATACCGTGCCTCGTCTACGATGAGGGTGGCGCCGAGACCGTCTGCCTTGCGTGCGAAGATCAACTCGGCGCGATTGTTCGGCGAGAGGGCAAGGCCCTGAAAAAGTGCGTCGTTGCCCTGGATCGCTGCGGTGACCAGATCGCCGGTGAGGCGCACATCAACCGTGCGGCTGCCCTGATTGACGAGGCGCAAACCGCAGAGCCCTCCGCCTGATGCGATCTGGTAGCCGCCGTTGCGCATGGCGACGACGGCGCGTGACATGGGTTTCGTGAGCATGATCCGTTCGATGCAATCCGCCCGACTGTCCGCACTGAGCCGGACGACAGTCAGCGCGGCTGCGGCGCCCTCTGGTTGTGCCACCCCGCTGGCGGCGTCGTTTGTCTCTGCGCCTCCAGTGGAAGGGCCAGAGCCTTTCGGGATGAGCGCGAAAACGGCTAGCGCGATGCCGGCGACGGCTGTGGCGATGAGGGGTGTGGTGCGCGAGAACGAAGCGGGCGGAGTCCCGATGTGCGCGGCTTCCGGCATTGCGGAGGCGGGGGGTGTTGCGGCGGCGGAAGGTTGAGGTGCGGTGGTCACCGCGCAACCGACAGCGGTTGCGAGCTCTGCGAATGTCGATGGTGTTGCGACGGTGAAGCCGTGTTTCTCAGCCGTGGCGTGCAATGCATCCCCGTCAGCGGCCGGC
Organism: Pseudomonadota bacterium; assembly: GCA_038534255.1. Lineage (GTDB taxonomy): Bacteria > Pseudomonadota > Alphaproteobacteria > Rhizobiales > CALHAX01 > CALHAX01. Next base: position 2,254 of record JBCAXC010000205.1, on the reverse strand, counting down.
ATACCTGCCGGTGCCAGGAGAAGCACTGATTTCTCGTCTTCGGCCCAGCTTGCAAAGCCGTCCTCAGCCAGATCGAGCTTTCGGGAGACGGAAAAGTCTTCGGCCTGCGGGTTCAGCTCCGGGTCGACGCTGCCGGTGGCCCAGATGATATCCGGGCGGTTGCCCGTCGCGTCGTCGTCGCGTGCCAACAGGTGCGCGATCAGAACCGGGATTTCCCAGCTGCGGCCTGAGTCGATGTCGGCGCTCAGTTGCAATTCATGCGCGCCGTCTGCGATGCCGTGTGCGGCGAGCAGGCCGGAGACAAAGTTGTGATAGTCGCCGGAGAGTGCGAGGGGGCGAAAATCGCCTTTCAGAGCGGCATAACTCGCCTGCAGGCGGGGCCGCGCGCGGACACGCTCAACCCACACCATGCCGCCCGTCGTCGGGGCCATTACTCTGGTCGCTTGCGCGCTCACGTTGTCGGTCGCACCACGTCGTTTTCCTCCCCTCTTCGGCAGCACGCCATCATTGCCGTGGCGCCGAAGTCGTCTTTAGTCCCTGCGCGCGCTGATCGTGCGGCAGCACCGCGATCTAGGTCATGAAGATCGAGGTTGTCGTGTCCTGCATCAGCGTCAGCAGCAGGTTGGCATCGCTGCTATCGGCCGCGAAGCCGAGTTGTTGGGTGTCGCCAATCGCGTCCGGCAGCGCGAGCACCCAGACCTGACCGGCGTCATTGATCAGCGTCATGGTTTTGGCCGTGGTTGAAGATTTCGATGTGACGGTCAGAAAGACGGCGTCTTCGTCCTCGACAACGTTGACTTCGAAGTCACCGACCTGGCGGCGGACATCGTCGCCGGTGCGTGCGGCGCGTGCCATCTGCGACCAGCCGACGGAATCATGCGAGAGCATGCTGCGATAGAGCTGCAGCGCGCGGAACGGGACGACATTGCCCGGACTAACCGCTGCGACCGAACGCCCTTCACGGACTGCGGATTTCAATTCGTGAATGGTCAAGCCCGGGCGCGCCTCGGTCTCCCGGATTTCGCGGGCGAGTGCTGTTGCCGCTTCAGCGCTCGTGAACTGCGCTTTGGCCATCTCGATGTTGACGTCTTCGTTTTTCGGTAGCGTGATCATGACACCGAACTTCCTTTTTCATGGCTCGATGCGGCGACCACGCCAGGCGTGGATGCGGCATCAGCGATTGCGGAAGAGGCGGCCAGTGCTGCGTCGTCATCTGTGTCGAGATATCGACGGATGAACTCAGCAGCAAAAAGCGCCTTGTCGGAAGAAAATTGTGTGTCCTGCGTCGGGTCATCGGTGTCTGCAGCCGCCCCGGCGGCGAGTGCGCGACGAAACAGTCCGGCAAATCTGTCCGCCAGCTCACGCGCCTGGATGAGGGCGGGGGTGACCTGGAGGAATGCAATGCGGAGTGTTTCAGGATCTTGCTGCAACGCTTTTGAGCGTGACTTCGCAAGCGTTGCGAGACCAGCCTCGCGGGCTTCGGCGGCGGTACCTGTCGCGCTGCCTTCATTGCCCGCCAGGGCGAACGCAACTTCCAGCCACGACACGGCGCGCTCGCGCACGGTCTCAAGATCCTCGATGATGGTGACGTAAGATTTTGCCTCCTCGCAGGTGACACGTTCCGACAACGGGATTTTCCATTTTCCCGTCCGCAATCCATTGGAAATGCCAGACTGGACCGGGTGAAACGCGATCAGTCGCAAGCTCGCGATGCGTTGGTTCGGAGCAAAATTCTGGATCTCGGTCAGGCGAGAGAGGAGTGTGATCTCCTTGTGACCGAAGAGGCGCAGGCTCGCGTCGCCAAGGACGGATGGATCGGAGGACTTTTCGTCTGTCGGCTCGTCAGGTGCATCGTCGACGCCGAGCGTCTCTGAGAGGTCCTGCGATGGGTCGTCATATTCGCCATCATCGTCGTGGCCCCAAGGCGTTTCATCGTTGGCGACCAGTCCGGCAATCGCGCCGGTCAATGCAGGATCAGCAATATCGTGCGCGTTGGCGCCAGCGTTCGTTGCGCGGGCGTCATCCATCGCGGCGGCATAGTTGGCGAAGGCCTGATAGGTGGCTTCGTAGGTCTTGTAACGCTCGTTGTCGCGATCGGCCCAGAACTCGAAGATCGTATCGTCGATGAGGATGTAGTCGCGGGTGGCGAGGTAGCTGTTGATGACGGAGAACGCGGACGTCGCGTGCCCATCGAGGAAGTTGTCTGTGCGGATCGCGACAACGAGCGTTACAAGACCTACGAAGCCACCTATCA
>JBCAXC010000204.1:0-4994 GCA_038534255.1 Pseudomonadota bacterium | reverse complement strand
GCACCTCATCCTTCAGTGTCGGCGTGCCCGGAAAGGTCAACGTGCTCGGCCGTCCGATCACGGCGACGATCGCGAACTTGCGCAAGGTCGACTGGGGCACGCTGTCGATCAACTTTGTGCTGATCTATTCGCCGAACACGCTTGCCGCTGCACCGTTCAACTATCTTTACACGCTGACCTTTCCGGGCACGCCGACACTGAAGGATGAGGTGCAGGTTCTCTCGGCAGTGGGGACCGCGCACCCAGATGTGACAGCGCTGCGCGTCCGCGATGCGATTGATGCGGCGGCCGGGTTGCTGGATCGCATTCTGACCGCAATCCGCGGGATAGGCGGGCTGACGCTGCTGATCGGTGCGGTCGTGCTCGCCGGGGCGATCACCACGACGCAACGACGGCGCATCCAGCAGGCGGTCCTGCTCAAAACAATCGGTGCTACACCACGGCGCGTGCTGTGGACGGGGATGCTCGAGTTCGCATTGCTTGCGGCGGCTGTTTCGTTGGTCGCCGTCGTGCTCGGGACGCTCGCCGCGTGGGCTGTGACGACCAAGGTGATGGATGTTGGCTTTACATTCTCGGGGTGGGCAGTGGTGGAGGCGATTGCGATTGCCGTGCTGTTGACGCTCGCGCTCGGCGCGGTGTCGCTCTGGCGCGTGCTGCGGGCGCCGCCGGTGCCTTATCTGCGCGGGGCCTGAGCGTCGAGAGCATCCCTCGCGTTAACGCTCTGTTAAGCGGTCACGACGATGAGGTGGCCGGAAGAGATGGTGCGCCCAAACGTCCCTCAGTCCTGGCGCTACGTGCCTTGAAAGGGACGTGCACCCGCGCCATATTCACGGCAGGTTTGACTAGATCGAAGCTTTGACAAGGAAGGACTTCGAACTCATGGCTGAATACGACAACAGATACGCCGCGCAGCCGAGCGGTGTTGGCACACGTGTCGATACGCAGGCGGGCATCGATGCGGGTCTGCGCTCGTATATGCTCGGCGTCTACAACTACATGGGGCTGGGCGTTGCCTTCACCGCGATCGTATCGTTGGTGTTGATGAGCTTCTTCCCGCAGGTGGTGTACACGATCGCGGCAACACCGCTGAAATGGGTCTTGTTCGCCGGTATCCTCGGGCTGGGCTGGTTCTCGCCACGCCTGATCCTGAGCGGCAGCAAGGCGATGGCGCACGGCGCCTACTGGCTGTATGCGGCCATGTGGGGCATGCTGATTACGCCGATGGTCATGGGTTTCTTCGCCAGCGGCGCTGGTGGTCTCGTGACTCTCGCCCTCGCGATCACGGCGGTGATGTTCTTCTCGATGAGCCTGCTTGGCTACACGACGAAGAAAGACCTTTCGGGCATCGGCCAGTTCCTTGCGATGGCGGTGATAGGCCTGATCCTCGCGATGCTCGCGAACTACTTCTTCTTCCAGAGCGGCATCTTCGGGTTTGGTATCTCGGCGCTGGTCGTCCTCGTTTTCGCAGGTATCACGGCCTGGGAAACGCAGGAGATTAAGCAGATGTACGTTGCTGGCGATGAAGGCGAGCAAGGTCGTGGCAAGGCGATCTTCGGCGCGTTCATGCTCTACGGCAGCTTCGTGACGATGTTCATCCACATCCTCAGCATGCTGGGCTTTGCGTCCGGCGACTAAGCTGACGTGACAATTCAACGATCCGAGGCCCCGGTGTTCGCGCCGGGGCCTTTTTTGTTTCGTCAGCCGTGCTGGAGGTCAGAGCGTCGATGTCGGAGATAGAGGTAGTTGCGTGCGAACAAGCGCACATGCCTGCGATCACCGCGATCTATGGTGCGTCCGTCGTGCAGCATGCCGCATCATTCGAGCTCGAGCCGCCTGATGTCGATGAGATGTTGCGACGCCGTGAGCGGCTTCTGGCTGACGGCTACCCGTATCTCGTGGCACTCCGGGCAGAGAGTGTCGTTGGATACGGCTACGCGTCCGCCTACCGGCCACGTCCGGCGTATGCGGGCACGGTCGAGCACAGTGTTTACGTTGCGGAAGATGCCCGCCGGTGCGGCGTCGGGAGCGCGCTTCTCACTGCGGTGACTGATGCCTGTGGCAAGGCTGGATTTCGCCAGATGATCGCGGTGATTGGTGATCCCGAGGTTGGTGCGTCGGTGGCGTTTCACGCCGCGCATGGCTTTCGCCAGGTTGGCCGGGTTGAGGGCGTGGGCCGGAAGTTTGGACGCGACATCGATTGCGTTTTGATGCAGCGCGGTTTGCGTGCCGACCAGAAGACGACAGGGCGCTGACGTTGTGATCAGCGCGCCTGACTGAGGCTGCGGATCACGTGGCGGCCGATCTCTTCGTGGGGGGCCGTCTCGGAGAGCACGGCGGTTTCGGCGGCTTCGTCGATCGAGTCGAAACTCTCGCCGTCATTTTCCATCGGCATGAAGCTCAGCATCCCGGCTTCCCGCTCGATGGTGAGGTGCGTCGCGCCCTTCATGAAGGTCTGATAGCTGTCCACGCCCGCCAATGCTGCGAAGTAGGCGAGGAACTCGTCGGTGGAACCCGGAGGCGGGACGTCGCTGCGGAACTGGTTGAGCGCTTCGACGACGGCCTTGCCGAGATCCGTTGCAGGCACCGGTTCTGTCATCAGGACGAACGGCTCATGATCGATGATGTAACCATCGGTGACAGACGCGTTGGCACAGACAATGACGCGGTCGCCGCGCTTGTACACGGAGGCGGTGTGCTGGCTCATCAGGAATATCCATCCAACATGGCGGTCGGGTGCGCGTCCGGCCGGCGAGCATGTGCCTTTCCGTCTATGGGTTGGCCAGTCGTGCGTCCAGCCTGATGCGTTGTCGTCCACGGGAACTCAGGGACCGTCACGGCGCGCGAGCGAAGGCTAAGCTTTCACCAGCTTCAGCTGCTTGTCGATCACCCGCAGTACGTTTGTCAGGTCGTGGCCGCGCTTCAGGATATAGCCGGTTGGCGTGATGACGCTGTAAGCGCCCTGGCGCCGTGCAAGTTTCGGGGTCTTCTCGATGCGATAGAGCGGCACATCGCTGGCATGACGGAAGATCGAGAACACGGCCTTGTCGCGGAGCATGTCGATTGCATAGTCGCGCCACTCGCCAGCAGCGACCTGGCGCCCGTAGACGTTCATGATGCGGTTGATCTCGTGACGATTGAAGCAGATCGGCAATGGTTGCGGCTTGCTGGCCGTCTTTGCCGGGGTCGCTGGATTGAGCCTGGTGATGGTTGCGCTCCGACCTTTCTCTGGTCCGGAGCGCTCCGTACTTGGTTCACTATCGCTCAAATGCGCCTCCTGCTGCCAACGCCTGCATGATTGCGTCTCTGCAACGAAATGACAAGCAGCGGCGCAGATTGCGGGTACTTGAGAGCGATCAGAAGCTGATCCGGCACGTTGGCGGGCTTGTCTCTTCCCGTGTGGTCGAGGAACCGTGTGCGCGGATCACCACACCGTGAATAAAATTAGTGTGGACAGAGTCTGAAATATTTTGTAACACACTTCACGAGACGGCGCGTCCCGTCGGCAAGTTTTTGGTTTCGGAAGCCTCGCAATGTCGGTGTTTCCGAATTGGCCCGGTCTGCTGTTAGACTTCGGATTCTCAGCCCCCCAGTCCCCCCGAGTCTTCTCTCCATGTGGACCGGGCCTTTTTCTTCCCAATCACAACTTCGGATGACCGCACGCACGTATCCTGCGCCGTGACATCTTGCATGGTTGCGAGATGAGAGAGGCGGTTCGCGGGAGCGTCAAAGCGCCGGGATCGTCGCGGCGCCGATGATCGGGCCGACCTTGTCATCCTGAAAGATCACAGCATAGCGATCCACTGCACCGTTCTTGTCGCGCAGTGGCTCCGGCAGCGTGACGGTCATCGGCTCACCGCGCCACGTGCCGAGCGGGCTCAGCGCACGGACCACGTTATAGTAGGTCAACTTGTTGCCGCCATTCTCGCCACGCCGGACGTTGACGGTGGCCTTGCTCTGGATCTGAACGAGCCAGACCTTGCAGGCTTTCGGTGCCTTCGGGCCGGTCGCGACCGCATCGATCACCAGCCGTTTGCCGTCACGTTTCAACGATGCCTGAAAGCGGTGCTTGTTGACCGTTCGGCTCGTCTTCGTGATCGCCGCGTTGATTTTTGCTCCGCGAAAGCCAACCGCGTGCGTCAGGCCGTTGACGACGACCTGAGGTGTGTAGACTCGACCATCGCCACGCTTGCGCGCGTAAAGACGCTGGCGCTGACTGAAAGCGCTTTTGCCGAACGTGTCGCGCCAACCAAGATAATCCCAGTAGTCGACCGGCATGGTCAACGCGAGGACGTCAGGCCGGTTTGCGTACGTCTCAAGAAGCGCATCGGCTGGCGGACACGAGGAGCATCCCTGACTGGTGAAGAGCTCGACGACTGATGTGATGCCACCTTCGGCGCGGGCCGTCGTTGGGGCTGAGAGCAGAGCGGACGCTGCGAGAACGAATGCGCTCAAAAGCGATGCGGAAAGACGGCTGTGCGACGTCACGGCGACCTCAACAATAGTCCTGGCGTGGATGTGCATGCGGGGCGCACTCGCCGACCGCTTGCTGACTATGCCCCAGCGCCCTGCAAACGACCACTCACAACCCGATGACGTTCGTGTCACCTGTCTGAAACACGGATGGCTGCGCCCCGTTTCCGGAGTGCAGCCATCTGATGTCGTTCAGCGTCCTGGCTCTTTCGCGCGGCCTGCCGACGTTGGTTATGCGGCCTCCGCGAGGTTGCGCAGGACGTAGGGCAAGATGCCTCCGTTGCGGTAGTAGGCAAGTTCATCCTCGGTATCGATCCGGCACAGGGCCTCGATCGTTTTCGTCTCGCCGTTCGCGAAGGCGATCTGCACCGGCACCATCATCTGCGGTTTGAGCGCGTCGAGGCCTGTGATCGTCACCTGCGTATCAGCGCCGACGCCGAGGTTGTCCCAGCCTGTGTCTTGCGGGAACTGCAGCGGCAGAACGCCCATGCCGATCAGGTTCGAGCGGTGAATGCGCTCGAACG
>JBCAXC010000203.1:0-5025 GCA_038534255.1 Pseudomonadota bacterium | reverse complement strand
TCGAAAGCCGCCGGTCAGGTAACATACCGGTTTGAGGCGTGCAACACGAAGCCGTGCTCTTGACGTGACGGTCGCAGGAAATCGCGACATCGCCCAAACGTCACACCGAGAGATGATGATGCGTGATTGGACAGGGCGTCGCGACGCGGCGGAGATGGCGGCTCACAACAGCGCAATTGCAGGACCACATGATGTACCCGGACCACGGCTCACGAGCGCCATACCCAGCGCTCACCGTCCGCAGAGCACTGCGAGTCAAAGCGCTCACGTCCATGCTCATCATGGCCATCGCACTCACCGCCTGCACCGGCGGTAGCCGCAACGTCGAGTTTCCGGAACCACCTGTCCGTCGCGGAAGTTTTTGAGACCCACCTTCTGTGGATACGCTCACCCGCCCGACGCATCCGCCAGCTTGTCGCCACGCGGCATCGCCGCCCGCGCATCACGCAGCGCACGCACTTGCGTCACTGCCGCCTGGATCTTGAGCTTCAGCATCGCGCGTCCAATCTTCGCACTCGCTTGGCCCGCCGCCCCGGAGAAACCGAGATTGTCTCGGTCGAGCAGGTTCTTCTTGCTCATGCGAACGTGCGACGGCGCGATCGCGAGAACCTCGGACGTATCGCGCATGCCGGCATGCCAACCGATCTCCTTGTCGGAGTAGCCTGCCTGCTGGAGCGTCGCGAACTGCCGGTTTCCCGAATAGTATTGATCGAGGCTGTCGACAGAGGTGCCGCTACCTGCCCACTCGGCGGCCAGCTTTGCAGCGACACGCTTCTGAGACGCCTGGTTCCCACCACTGTCGCCCATGAAGTAAATTTCCTTGAAGCCGTGCGTTTTGAGGCTGCGGGCCGTGTGTTCCAGCACCGCCTCGAATACGGACTCAGGAACGCTCAGCGTGCCCGCAAACTTCATGTGGCCGGACGCGTTTTCTTCCGTGCCACCTTCCGGCACATAATCCATCACCGGCGCGACCAGCGTCTTGCCGAGCGCGTGCGCAACTTCATGGCTCGTGTGATCCACGACGATACGGTGTTTGCCGAGCACGACGAACGGCCCATTTTGCTCCGTGCCACCGGTCGGGACAATGACTGTCGTGTATCCCTTGCCGATCGCCGTATCGACCTCGGTCCATGTCAGGTTCGCCAGCTTGACGCTTGGCACAGCGGGGCCGGCCGCGACTTGGGAACGAATGTGCCATTGTTGTCCAAGTACGATCACGGCAAGCGCCGCAAACACGCCGATCAGAGCACGGCGCCGCTGTTCGGGCACTTGCATCGCGTCACGCACAATGTCGCCAGCCCACACGAACGGCTTCACATAGATGTCCGCAATGGATTTGAACGGGTTCGGTTCCGCCCGGCTGAGACCGTACTTCAGCTTCTCGTACGTCCGCGGAATGTACGACGTGCCCGCCAGCTGATCCCAGAACGAGAACATCAGACCAAAGTTCTTGTCGAAGTGCTTCGGGTCAGAGCTGTGGTGGATCTGGTGCTGGGCTGGCGAGATCAGAATGCGGCTGAGCCATTCGGGATAGTTCAACCAGATGTGCGAGTGGCGGAGGTTATAGCCAAAAACGTAGAACAGGAACGTGATGATGTTCAGCCCGAAGAGACCGATCGCAGAGGGTGTATTGCCCGTCAGATAAAACATCCCGGCGAACGCGAGGCCACTGAGCAGCGCAACAATGAGGCTGGTCAGGAACAGATCGACCGGATGCATCCGGAAGAGGGTCATCGGGTTCAGCTCTTCGGCCGAGTGATGGACCTTGTGAAACTCCCACAGCACGGGCACGCGGTGGAAGAGGTAGTGCGCAACAAATATACCGAGATCGACCATCATCGCGGCCACGAGCGTGTACAGCAGAATGCCGGCGCCTGTTGAAAGTGCCGGCGCACTCAGCTCTCCGAACACGGCAACAAGGCCGCTGTGATAAAGTCCGGAGAAAAAGTGCACACCCAGCAAAAATTGCGCGATCAGCGCGTAGTACACCAGGCTGTTCACGAAGAAGAATTTGACGTCCTGTCGTGTGGACGGATGGAAAATGATGCGCGGGTTGAACACATACTGAAAGAACGTCGGACGCGCTTCGCCCTCGCGATCACTCCCGTCATGGTCATGCCCGTGCTCGGCAGCATGGGCCTTTTCCACCTGCCAGAAAGCAAACAGCGCCAGCACGAACGACGTCGCGAGATAAAGAGGAAAAATCCGACTGGTCGGCCCGGCCTGCAATTGGAAGTAGGCAACCAGATTGTCAAAGACGCTCTCGAGCATCGCTCTCTCCTCAGACGCATCACATGATCCGCAGCGGCGCACGCTGCCAGCATCGTGTTACCAAAGAGAGGAAAAAGAACCCTTAAACCCGCTGGGTTGGAGACACCTCGCGTTAAGCATGCGCAGAAGGCCATTCATAGCAATCGGGGCGACAAGTGTCAGACGACAGCCTTAGGTCGCACCGCCTCGAGAACACCGCCCATAAAGTGGCGAGCATTCTCCGCTGCACTGTGCAGCAGAACACCATCGGCCGTGAAAGGCGAAAGCGCGGCATCGCCGCGGTCCGGGATAACCCGGCACCACTTGATCCGCTTCAACGCCCGCAACCGCCCCATCTCGCTGTCGACGAACCTGTTCATCGACGCCAACTGACGACGCAAGTGCCCCGGAGCATGACGGAGACAAAAATGCGTCAGCGTCGGCCAGAGCAGCCGTTCGATCCGGGAAAGGTCAACCTGATCCGGGCGGCTCTCCAGAATGATGACGGTGTCCGGCCGAAACATCGTGACACCCGCCCGCAAAGGCAACGGCATCCCGCAGGCACCGTCGACCCACTGCTCCTCAGCATCGCCCATCAAGCCACCAGAGACCGGCGTCGCCACCTCCGGCAACGCGCTCGACGCCAACACCGCCTGCGCCACATCCGGCGCGAAACGCTTGGCATCGAGCATCAAGCTTTCACCGCTCATCCGCGTCACCACGACATGCCACGACGTGCGATGTGAGCGGATCGCATCGTCGCTGAATGCCAGAGGACTGTGCACGCCGCGCAGGATATCAGCCAGAAAATCGAGTTGCAGACGCGGCACCCCGTATGAGCCGGACTGCACGAAACCACTCGCCGCCAGTTGCTCGAACATGCGTGATGCCCGATGCGGCATACCGGAGAGAAATGCACCGACGGCGCCGCCACTGCCCGAGACAGTCACGGCATGATCAATCGCTTCGGTGATGCCATGCTGCTTGAAGGCGGTCAGGTATCCGGCGGCGCGCGTGCAGCACATGCCGCCACCGGTGCCAATCAGGAGGATGCGATGGGGCGTGCGTTCGCCACGCATCAGAGCCTCTTCGTTATCGAAGAGACGCCGCAACGCCAGCGTATCGCCCTCAACTCGCATGCAAACCCCCGTACGCCGTGACCTCACAACGCCAGACTGCGCGTTTGGTTGCGTGTCGATGAAGAAGTTTAGTCACGGAGGGTTAAAATTTAAGGCGCATTTGCCGCGGGCGGGCGTGCGAGTCTAAAAGCGGACCTTAAAAGAGGTGTTCCGGCACATCTTCGAAGTCGCTGTCCGCGGCTTTGCTGTTTGCCGAAACCCGCGCGCGCGGCACAGACCGCAGGGCTCGCGCCGCGCCGGTCACAGCCGGTGACGATGGTGCACTTTCGGAAGTAAATTCATCAAGCGATGACGTGAGCAGGACGACTGTCGTGCTCGGTTGAGCACTTTGCTTGCGTGCATGCGAACCGTTCATCGTCAGCCCCAATGTGTCTGTCTGGTGCAAAACGTAGCAGCCAGAGGTGAACACTCTGATCGAAATTGATGACGATCTGGGCGCGCGAATTAAGTCAGACTTAAGACCTTCAAAAGGGATGCCGCTCCGCTGTCACCAGCTCGTGAACGACCGACCTAGCAAGGATGAACAGGCGCTGAACGGAGCCGGTTGACCGGGGCATCAGAGGCACGAATTTCATCGATAATCCCCCGAATCTATAATCCCATGTGCTGGCCATGCGCGATGCGTGCGAAGACAGCGGCACGTCCACTCACATGTGGAGGGCACGCTTGTCGACGGAGAGCGCCGCTTCCTTCACCGCCTCGGTCAATGTCGGGTGCGCATGGCAGGTGCGCGCCAGATCCTCGGCTGAGCCACCAAACTCCATGATGACTCCGGCTTCCGCGATCATCTCGCCTGCATGCGGACCGATGATATGCACGCCGAGAATGCGGTCTGTCTCCTTGTCGGCCAACACCTTTACGAATCCATCGGTCGTCCGATTGACCTTGGCGCGCCCGTTCGCCGTGAACGGAAACTTGCCCACCGCGTACGCCGTGCCGGCCTCATTAAGTTCCTCTTCGGTTTTGCCGACGGACGCCACCTCGGGGAACGTATAGATCACGTTCGGGATCACATCGTAATTCACATGACCGGCCTGCCCGACGAGCGTTTCGGCAACGGCAATGCCCTCGTCTTCGGCCTTGTGCGCCAGCATCGGGCCATCGATCACATCGCCGATCGCATAAATCCCCGGGACGTTCGTCTGATAGTGATCGTCGACCATGATCCGGCCGCGGTTGTCCTTCTTCACGCCGACACCTTCGAGCCCGAGCCCGTCCGTGAACGGCACACGCCCGATGCAGACGAGAACGACGTCCGTCTCGATCGTCTCGGCGTCGCCACCAGCTGAAGGCTCCAGCGTCACGACGGCGCCACCGTCTTTTTTCTCCACGCCGGTGACCTTGTGCGAGAGCTTGAACGAGACGCCCTGCTTTTTCAGAATTTTCTGGAATTCCTTCGCAACGCCACCGTCCATGCCCGGGATCAGACGATCGAGATACTCAACAACGGTAACGTCCGCGCCGAGCCGACGCCAAACCGACCCAAGCTCGAGACCAATCACGCCACCGCCAACGACGATCATTTTTTCCGGCACCTTGTCGAGTTCGAGCGCACCGGTCGAGGAGACAACGGTCTCCTCATCAATCTCGATACCCGGCAACTGCGCGACATCTGAGCCAGTCGCGATGACAATGT
>JBCAXC010000202.1:0-5025 GCA_038534255.1 Pseudomonadota bacterium | reverse complement strand
CGACCTTGAGCCGTGGGAGAGCAAAATCATGCTCTATCCGCATCAGGTCGAATGGAGCGCAGACCATTCCATCACGAAGAAAGCGGATGGAATTCCGCATCCGCTGGAGCCGACCGAGCCACTGCGCGAGGAGTGCCGTCATTTCCTCGAATGTGTGGCGTCGAACGCCACGCCGCGAACGGACGGGCATGAGGGGCTGCGGGTGCTCCGCGTCCTCGACAAGGCGAGCCGTTCACTGGCGCCCGGGCAAGGCAACAGGGGCACGGCGCTCAAGGTTGGGCCGGAGCCGTCATCTCCGCGCGTGTATGGCGCACATGATGGTGTTCAGATTCATGAAACGGCCTACGTCGATGCCGATGTGACAATTGGTGAGGGGACAAAAATCTGGCACTTCAGCCATATTCTTAGCGATGTCGAGATCGGCACTCAGTGCAACTTTGGCCAGAATGTCGTTGTCGGTCCACGCGTGCGCATCGGCAATACGGTCAAGGTGCAAAACAACGTCTCAATTTATGAAGGCGTTACGATCGAAGACGGAGTGTTCTGCGGCCCGTCCTGCGTCTTCACCAACGTGAACAATCCGCGCTCCGAGATTGCCCGCAAAAGCGAATATGCAGAGACGCTCGTGAAGCGCGGGGCGACCATTGGCGCAAACGCAACGATCGTCTGCGGCCACACGCTCGGCGAGTACGCCTTCATCGCCGCCGGGGCGGTCGTCGCCTCCGATGTCCCGGACTACGCACTCATGGCGGGCGTGCCGGCCCGGCGCATTGGCTGGATGAGCAAGGCCGGTGCGCGGCTTGGCGCGGATCTCGTCTGCCCCCTTGATGGAACAAAGTATCAGGAGAATGGTGATGGCGCTCTCGTCAGCAGTTGAAGCAAAACCGGCTCCTGAACCGATTGCGTTCATCGATCTCAAGGCACAGCAGGCGCGCATCCGGGGGGAGCTTGAGCGGGCAATGATGCGCGTGCTCGATCATGGTGGCTACATCATGGGGCCCGAGGTCAAGGCCCTTGAGGCCGAGCTGGCCGCGCACTGTGGCTGCTCGGATGTCATTTCATGTTCGAGCGGCACGGATGCCTTGCTGATGATCATGATGGCGCAGGGCATCGGTCCTGGCGATGCCGTGATTTGTCCGGCCTTCACATTCACGGCAACGCCGGAAGTTATTCCTCTCCTCGGTGCAACGCCCGTGTTCGCCGATGTGCGCCGCGACACGTTCAACATCGATGTTGACCGGCTTGAAGATGCGCTCGGTGCCGCGCGCGATGCCGGCCTCAAGCCAAAAGCCCTTGTCGCGGTCGACCTGTTTGGCCAGGCGGCAGAGTACGATAAAATCTCTGCGTTCGCTGCAGAACATGGCTTGTGGGTTTTGGCGGACGCAGCGCAAGGCTTTGGCGCGTCGATCGGATCACAACGTGTCGGAACGTTCGGCCTGGCGACAGCGACGAGTTTTTTTCCAGCCAAACCGCTTGGCTGTTACGGGGATGGCGGCGCGATCTTCACGGATGACGCCGGGCTCGCGGAGCGCCTGCGCAGCATCCGCGTGCACGGCAAAGGGAATGGCAAGTACGACAATGTGCGAATTGGCGTGAACGGGCGGCTCGACACAGTTCAGGCGGCTGTGTTGCTGGAGAAGCTGAAAATTTTCACGGATGAAGTCGAACGCCGTAACGCAATTGCAGCGCGCTATACCGAGGCGCTCGAAAAAAAGCCCGGTCTGGTCGTGCCGCGCGTGCTCGAGGGATACACGTCCGTCTGGGCGCAGTACACTCTTCGCATTGAGAGTGGACAGCGTGATGCGTTCGCGCATGATCTGAAAGAACAGGGTGTGCCGACAGCGATTTATTATCCCAAACCTGTGCACCAGCAGGTGGCGTACGACAACTTTCCCGCTGCACGCAACGGGCTGCCGGCAGCAACGGCATTGAGTGATGAGGTCATCAGTTTGCCCATGCACCCATATCTGACGCCGGAGACGCAGGACCGTATTATCTCGGCAGTCACTTCGGCAGTCCGCGGTTAGGCCGACTGGCCATCTTATTAAAGCTCCGCGTCGGCTGCAAAATGATATGTGCAGTAGCTCGCGTTTGCGCCAGCGCCGGCACCAGCCGTAATGCCGCGTTCCCCGCGGTTCACCACACTTGATGCCACCTCGCTTCCGCCGCGGTTCACTGTGTTCGGTGTCCCGGTATTCGGATTGTACGTTGTCACAGTGGGTTGTGTGCGCATGGACGGCGTGAGCGGTACGAACACGCGCATGCCCGAGCTTGTTCCCCTCCCCGGATAGAATGAGACAGCACCCCGGGATGTGGCGCTCCCAAGTGCATCCGCGTCATCGTAGCTCTTCTGGAAATAGCGCTGGCACAGATTTTTCTCCGCGTTGTATCCCCGGTCGCGCCATGGCGTCGCTGGCGCACCGTGTTCGAGCTTGATGCGTGCAAACGTGATGGGACCTGCGCTGGCCGGCGCAAGCGTGACAGTCAGGTTGTCGATGTCTCCGGCCGCTGTCGTCAGTGTAACGGCGCGCCGTCCGGGGCCGGCTGTGATCGTGCCCGAAGCGCTTCCAACGTTCACTGCAAGGTCGCCACCGGCGAGGTCCTCGACACTTAACGTCAGCACGGTGCTGCCGAGAGAGGAAAATCCAAAGAGAAAGGGCTCGACAATCTGTGCTATTGCGCCGCTTGTTAGCGTCCACTGACCGTCCATCACGGATACGTCTGCTGCGCCCGCATGTGCCTTCCAACGATCAACGCCATAGGCGCCAGATGATAGCGTTCCCCCGGCGAATTGGCGTTGGTTTAAGGTACCTGCGCCATTGATCAGGAGGTTCTCGCGCGCTGTCTGGACCGTATGTGGGAAGACGGCGCTGCCTGTTGTGTGGTCAAGGATGATGCCTTCGAGAAAGCTTGAGCCGTCTGACGACACCTTGAAGTGAAAATCATTGTCGCCGGTCAACCCGACTTCTGCGTGCCCGACAAACCCGGATTGATAGACTTGGCTGACCGTCGCGCCCGCTGCCACCTTGTTCAAGACGTGACGCACGTCGCCTGTTCCCGGCGTAATGTCGTCATGTGAAAACAGCGCGGCGTCGGCCTTGAGCGAGAGTTTATTGATCGGGTCTGCTGTTGCATTGATCCCGATCTTGTCGAAGATCGATTGGGTCGCGCCGTCCGCAAGGGCCTGCCAGGCTCCCTCGTGTCTCACGAGTGGTGATCCGGTATTTTCATCCCATACGATCCACCCGTCGCGCGGTGCGTGAAAGCTCCACGCTCCGTCCTGCCATGCGGCGACGTCGCCTGCATGGTCGGCCCAGTCTCCACTCGGAGCTTGCGCAACAATATAACGCGTATCGTTCTCAGGCGCCGTAGGCGGCGTGTTCAGCGTTGCGCTGCGCACAGAGAGCTGGACGATCACGTCCAGCGCACGCAGCGCCTCATTGTGCGTGACGTGCTTCTGCGCCTGGGCGGACGCGATGTAAGGCAGGTGAAGGTTACCAGTCGTCTCAGACATATCATTCCCGCATCTAAAGAGGGGCAATGATGTATTCGAGGTGTTGAATTCGCAATTACTGAAGTAAATATCGGTTAATAGGAGACTATAATTGAGATGTGCTCAACTGATTTGCGTATCGCGACCGACCAACCTTGCAGTACTCAGTAGCGTCTGCTGTGCGGCACTGCTCAGTTGCAGCAATTGAACGCTGAGCCTGGCGTTCGTCGCTGGGACTGCTGTGTTCATTTTGCCCAGTTGGTATCCTCTTGACGCACTTCGGCTCAAGTCTCAGATCAGCAACGAATGCCTCACCCCGCAGATAAAGAACACGCGCGACACAGCGTGAACACGTCGATCTGTTTTCTGGTCGCTGCGGAGCCGGCCGCCGATCCGCGTGTTCGTCGGCACGGGGATTTCTTGCATGCGCGCGGGTGGGATGTGTCTGCGATCGGCGTCTATGGCTTGGGTATCGACGCGGGTGATCAGGCCGACTGGACGATCCGCACGACGAGGTACACGCCAACCCGCTTTGTGACACGCGCGTGGTTGGCACTTGTTTACGCACTCGCAGCGTTTCTACCGGTGCTTTGGAAGCGTTGTTACTGGCGGCTGCCCCATGTTCGAGGCATGTGGCAGGTGGCTCGCAACCAGTCGGCGGAGATTTATGTTGCCAATGACTGGCTGATGTTGCCGCTTGCCCACGCGCTTGCGCGGCGGCACGGCGGGCGGGTCGTTTATGACTCGCATGAGGACGCGCTGACGGAGAATGCCCACAGTTGGCGTGCTCAACTGCTGATAACGCCGATGGCGCGGCGGGCTGAGGCGTGTTTCGTTGCGCGATGCCACGCGGTGATGACCGTCTCGGAGGCGATCGCGGCGACCCTGCGAAAGCGATACAGGCTCACAGAACATCCAACCGTCGTTCGGAATGCGCCCGCGTATCGTGCGTTTCAGCCACGTCCCACGGGCGAGCGAATTACCATCCTCTACCACGGTGTCTTCACGCGCAATCGGGGCCTCGAGGAGATTATTGATAGCGTGGTGGAATGGCCGCCGCAGTACGATCTCGTGCTACGCGGTTTCGGCGGGCTCGCGAAAGACCTCGAGACCCGGGTAACGCGTCTACGACTTGGCACGCGGATCCGTATCGAAGATGC
Source organism: Pseudomonadota bacterium (assembly GCA_038534255.1). Lineage (GTDB taxonomy): Bacteria > Pseudomonadota > Alphaproteobacteria > Rhizobiales > CALHAX01 > CALHAX01. Next base: position 372 of record JBCAXC010000202.1, on the reverse strand, counting down.
GATCCCCGCGGCCGAGCTGATTGATGCGGCGACAACCGCCGACATCGGGTTGGTGGGAATGCCGCCCACGAGTGCCCACAATCGTGGTGGGCTCCCGAACAAGTTTTTTGAGTACGTACAGGCGCGTCTCGCAATCTGGGGTGTCGCCGACAGTCCTGAGATGAGCGCGTTCCTCAAGCGCCATAACCTTGGCTTTGAGACACGATGCGCGACGCCGTCGCTTCTAGCTGAATCGCTCAAGAGACTGTCGCGTGCGGACATCGATCGGTGGAAGCGGGCGAGCCATGTAGCAGCCGAAGATATGTCCTTTGAGCAGCTCACGGCAGAGCCCCTCATTCGTGTTCTTGAGGGCGCGTGTTCCTGACAACCGTT
>JBCAXC010000201.1:0-5030 GCA_038534255.1 Pseudomonadota bacterium | reverse complement strand
GCGACGCTGGCGTAGGCGTCGACAGCCCCATCCCGAACGGCGCATGCCGCGGCGCGATAGGCGTCAACGCTGAACAGTGCATCGAATTTGACACCTATCGCGCCGCGGCATGCGCCGTTCGGGATGGGGCTGTCGACGCCTACGCCAGCGTCGCACGCGCCCATCACGGATTTCTCTCCGGCAATACGGACTGGCAACTTGACGTCATCGCTGTGCCGGACACCGAGAAAGCACCCGCATTCGGCAGTTTCGTTGTTGCAAAGGATCGCGCGGGATTGCGAGACGACGTCGACGCGGAGCTCAACGCGTTCCTCGGCTCAACACAGCATCGTGCGCTGGTGGGCGTCTACGGGTTCACGGCGTCCGACGTCGACCTGGTGCTCGGCTAGCGGGACAACTGTCACGCCGCACCGGGCAGCGTGATGTCGACCGCACCATACGCGATCGCAAGCAACACGACGCCCAGCACCAGCCGGTAGATCACGAACGGCAGGAAACTCATTCGCTTAACGAGCGCCATGAGGAACGCGATTGCGGCAAGTGCGGAGAAAAATGTGAGACCGGCTGCAAGCAGCGCATCACCCGGCACCGGCTCTCCGGCCTCGATCAGCTCAAGCACGGTGAAGGCTCCGGCACCGGCAATCGCCGGGATGCCAAGCAGGAAGGAAAATCGCGCCGCCTCCGGTCGCTCGAAGCCGAGCGCACGCGCCGCGGTCATCGTCACGCCGGAGCGGCTGGTTCCAGGGATCAGCGCCAGCGCCTGCGCCACCCCGATCGCGATGGCCGAACCGAACGTCATGCTCTCCATCGCCCGCAGCCTCGGCCCGAACCGATCGGCGAGATACATCAGCACCGCGTAGATGATCGCCGTCCAGCCGATCAGCTCGATGCTGCGCATGCTCTCCAGCAGCCCGCTTGCCTTGAGATAGAAGCCGAACGCCACCGCTGGGATCGTTGCCACGAGGATCATCAGCGCCAGTCGACCCCAGTCGGTCAGCCGCCCGCGCAGCAGATCGAGCCCACCGCCGATCAGCGCCAGCACATCGCGCCAGAAATAGACGATTACGGCGAACAACGACCCGACATGCACCATCACATCGGTCACGATCCCCTGATCGCCATGCCCGGTGACAAGCGGCACCAGAATGAGATGCCCGGAAGACGAGATGGGCAGGAACTCGGTGATCCCCTGCACGATCGCCAGAATGATGATGTGTTCGAGAGACATGCCGTGTGATCAGCAACTCTTGTTCCGAATATCTGCGGCCTCTATACCGCCGCGAGGGTGGGGAACAATCAGGGTACTTTCGCAGCGAACCGGGTTTTTTCGTGCATGGCGTCATTGAGACACTACCGGTTGTGCCCGCACTCGCGCGCCGCCCGCATCCTCCTCGCAGAAGCCGGGATCATCTGTGAGCTGATCGACGACAAGCCGTGGGAATGGTCGCCCGAGCGTCTGGCGCTCGATCCGGCGGGTGATCTTCCGGTGCTGAGCGGTCCGCACGGGCTGGTCGTCGGCGGCATTTACGCGATCTCCGAGTGGGTCGCCGACACCGCGTTCGACGAGCGCGCCGGTGAGCGCGACACGACGAGGCGGGCGCATGCGTTCTCCGGCTCTGCCGCCGAGCGGGTGGAGATCCGCCGGTTGGCCTCTTGGTTTACCGCCAAGATGGACCGTGAAGTCACCCAGCTGCTGCTTGAAGAAAAAGTCTACGCCCGGTTCCGCACGGAGGCCGATCAGAATGCATCCGGCCCCGATCCGGAAGTCCTGCGCGTCGCCGCCGCCAACATGGCCGAGCACTTGCGCTATCTTGAGCATCTCGCGAGTGCGCGAAAGTGGCTCGCAGGCGACGTTCTCACATTTGCGGACATGGCCGCCGCCGCCCAGCTCTCGATTGTCGACTATCTCGGCGGCATCGACTGGACTGGCCATGACGCGACAAAGGAGTGGTACGCCCGCCTGAAGTCTCGCCCCTCCGTGCGGACCATCCTGACGCAACGCGTGCCGGGCGCCCCCAACCCGCCGGACCACTACGAAGACCCCGATTTCTGATGGCGCGAGAGATCTGCGCCGCATCACCCGACGCAGTGCGGGCCGCGCTGACCCGCGAGGCCGAAGCCGCCGGGTTCGATGGCCTCGCAATCGCCGCCGCAGAGGCGTTCCCAGCCGAACATGGCGAACACTATCGCGCGTTCATCGCCGCAGGCCACCACGGCGACATGTCCTGGATGGCCGACACGGTAGAGCGACGCGTGGCCCCGAGCGCGCTCTGGCCGCAAGCCCGCAGCGTCATCATGCTCGCCATGAACTACGGCCCGGACGAAGACCCGCGCGCCATCCTTGCGCGCCGCAGTCACGCAGCCCTCTCCTGCTACGCCCGCGGCAAGGATTATCACGTTGTCATCAAGAAGGCGCTCAAACGCGTCGCCGGCTGGCTTCACCGCGAGACTGGCGCGGAGGTTAAAGTCTTCGTCGACACCGCCCCGGTCCTCGAGAAACCGCTGGCCCATCAGGCCGGGCTTGGCTGGCAGGGCAAGCACACCAACCTCGTCTCCCGCGACTTCGGGTCGTGGCTGTTTCTTGGGTCGATTTTCACGACGTTGGAACTGCCGGCCGACGCCCCGGAACGCGATCATTGCGGCAGCTGCCGCGCATGCCTCGACGCCTGCCCGACCGACGCGTTCCCGAAGCCCTATCAGCTCGATGCGCGGCGCTGTATTTCCTACCTGACGATCGAGCACAAAGGGCATATCGCCGAAGAGTTCCGCACCGCGATCGGCAATCGCGTTTACGGCTGCGATGACTGCCTCGCCGCCTGCCCGTGGAACAAGTTCGCGCAAGCGGCCCGCGAACAGCGCTTCGCCGCCCGCGCCGAGACCGACAACCCGCCCCTCGCAGAGCTCCTTGCCATGGACGATGTAGCGTTCCGCGCCCGCTTTCAGGGAACGCCGATTAAGCGCGCCGGGCGTGACCGGTTCCTCCGCAACACACTGATCGCCGCAGGCAACTCCGGTGACGCGTCGCTTCTCCCCGCTGTCACGCGATTGTTGGACGACTCGTCTCCCCTCGTGCGCGCGATGGCCGTCTGGGCGCTCACCCGCCTCGTCGCGCCCGTCGATTTTAGTGCCCACCGGATGAAAAATCTGCCACGGGAAACTGACCCTGATGTCCGCGCCGAATGGACCGCAGCCGGTTCACACGCCAACCCAATCCACGGAGACTGAAGAGTGCCGCACCTCCTCGCCATCGGCCTCGGCTACACCGCACAGTATGTCGTGAACGCGCTGCAAGCGGGCGATGGCGCATGGTCGTTCACCGGCACAGCCCGCACCGCAGAAAAGTGCGCCGCGCGCGAGGCGGAAGGGATCAACATGCTCCGGTTCGATCCGGCAGAGGGCATCATCCCGGAGAGCCTGCCAGCTGACATCACCCATCTGCTCATTTCCGCAGCCCCCAGCCCCTCAACCGACACCGACCCGCACGGCGGCGACCCGGTCATCGCCCACCTCGACGAACACCTCGTCCCGCTGCTCGATCTGGAATGGGTCGGTTACCTTTCGACCATCGGCGTCTACGGCAACGCGGACGGCGCCTGGATCGACGAAACCACGCCGCCCAATCCGAAATCTGAGCGCGGCGTCCGCCGCCTGCGCGCCGAAGCCGCCTGGCAGGATTTTGGCAAACGCACCGGCGTGGCAACGCAGATCTTCCGCCTGCCCGGAATCTACGGCCCCGGGCGCAGCCCGCTCAAAAAGGTCGCCGAAGGCACCGCGCGCCGCATCGTCAAACCCGGCCAGGTCTTCAATCGCGCCCACGTCGAAGACATCGCCCAGGTCATCGCCGCCTCGATTCACCGCCCGAACGCCGGCGCGATCTACAACATCTCCGACGACGAACCCGCCCCCCCTCAGGACGTCATCACCTATGCGGCTGAACTATTGGGAATGGAGCCACCCCCCTCTCAAGACTTCGCCACTGCCGACATGACCGAGATGGCGCGGAGCTTCTACTCCGATAACAAACGCGTCGGAAATGCGCGCATCAAAGAGGAGCTGGGGGTCGCGTTGCGCTACCCGACATATCGGGAGGGCTTGCGAGCAGTGGCGGCGATGTCGGGTTTGGGTGTGGAAGCAGATAGGTGACGGTACGGCGCCGACGGTCGGCTAAGGGTCATTTGCGGACCTAGAAAACTTACATTGATTTGCCCGAACTAGGGCGAATTGCTGGCGCCATTGCGATTCCCGCTATGTCAAGACTTGCAGCGTTTTCGGGGCCCAACCACCTCTCCGTTACGTCTTTAGCATCTCGCATGGTGGAAAAGAAACTCGATGTCTCCAGATTCCAGTAAGTATCATCCTGATCGCGTCATCGACAATTTTCTATCGGGCACGTTGTTGGCGCCTTCTTGGCGCAGCGTCATCGGCTTTATCGTCGTGTTATTGGCTTGGTACGGATTGGTAAGTAGCGCCATTAGCTTGTTGACGTCGATGAGTTGGGTGAAGGATGCGGGTATTTTTCTTTATAACAACGCACATTACCTGAAACCATTTTTCGCGTTCATTGCTGAAGCTGTGCACGCGATAACCGAATCTTGGCGCCAGGTTACTGAGCCACTTTATCGTCTCTTGTTCGGTTGGCTGCCGTTTCAGTTACCCAGAGAGGTACTGGATCTCTGTGTCATCGCCTCAATAATGGCTGGCGCTCAGGTGCGCGCCTGGTTCGCTACACGTCACGAGCGGCGATTCATGCGCGTGATCCGGGCGCCGGAAGCGGCTGGAAGTCTGAGTGTGGAGGGCCGAGTCGCCGTCGTAAAGAGGCTGTTAGCGGCTCAAGAAGTATTTCGTGGAAATGACAACGAAAAGTTGAAGGACAAGGCCGAAAGTGAATTTGTTCTCGCACTCGAAGAAATGACCGGTGGCATCAACCCACAGGATTACGATTTTTTGGAAGACGCAATGTTCGCCTACAAGCCAGACGAGTTTGAGGACTTCCTCTACCGATGTGCGCTAGCTGAGGAAACGGTCCAGAC
>JBCAXC010000200.1:0-5086 GCA_038534255.1 Pseudomonadota bacterium | reverse complement strand
CGGCTCCTGGCCATTCCACGCAGCCGGCATTTTCGACTTGTCGTAAAACGCCTGGTAGGACCACCAGATCTGCGGTGCGACGCACTTGTTCGGACGTGGGACCATGAGGTCTTCGTCGAGTGTCTTGCCGTCTTTGGTTTTCACCAGAATGTCGTCCGGGATTTTCTCGAACAGACCTTCGTCACAGCCGGTGCGTGCCTGGTCTGGCAGGATGTCGACAATATCCCACGTCACCTTGCCGGACTGGACCTGGGTACGGACTTCGCCGAGACCGCCGTTGTAGTTTTCCCAGTGGATTTTTTTGCCGGACTTGGATTCCCACGGTGCTCCGTAGGCTTTCTGCTGTGAAGCAGTGTATGCGCCGCCCCACGATGTGATCGTGACGTCGGCTGCCGTGGCGACCGTCGCGCTGAGCGCAACCGTTCCTGCGGCAATCGCAAGTGTCTTGAAATTCATATCAAGCCTTCTCCTTGGTTCACTCCCGAATGGTGAGACGACATCTGTCATCCCGTCCATCCGTGTGTGCGTTGCACACGTTGCCGCTTGTGCGACGCGTGTCGCGACTGCGGTTCTTCCGGGGCGTTTCGCCCTCGTTGTTGGGTGGCCGGGCCACCTGTTCACCTCGTGATGAAAGCATCTGACGCCCCAAACGTCACGAGTTGACATCCTTTCGACGGGAAGGTTCTGCGGTCACATCGTCGCTTCGACTTTCGTCGTAGAAGACGCGCCTCCCCGTCACGAACCGAGCGCAACGTCGAGCGCGCGGCAGTCTTCCGTCGCCCAGCCGACCGTCGCATCGACGCCTTCCGCGAGCGAGACATGATTGAGTGTATTCGGAACCTTGACGATGAAATCCGGGTGACCGGCCACCGACATGCGCGTGCGAATATGGTCGCCGAGATAGATGAGTTCCTCGACGCGCCCGGCGATGATGTTCGGCAGTGAGCCAGGCTCCGGGTTAATCGTGACGCGCTCCGGGCGGAGCGAGAGCTGCGTCGGCTGACCTTCGCCTGCAATATTGATCGCCAATGCGCCGACGACGTCGCCGCCGGCAATCTCGACCTTGCACTGTCCGCGCGCGACTTCTTTCACGGTCCCGTTCAGCGTGTTGTTCTCGCCAATGAATTGCGCGACGAAGCTGGTGTCGGGGCGCTCATAGAGTGTGTCGGGCGATGAGAGCTGCTGGATGACGCCATCGTTGAACACTGCGATCCGATCCGACATCGTCAGGGCTTCGGACTGGTCGTGTGTGACGTAGACAACCGTCACGCCGAGGTTTTCATGGATATGTTTGATCTCGTATTGCATTTGCTCGCGCAATTGCTTGTCAAGCGCGCCAAGCGGCTCGTCCATCAACACGAGATCGGGCTCGAAGACGAGTGCGCGGGCGACTGCGACGCGCTGCTGCTGCCCGCCTGAGAGCTGTGCCGGACGGCGGGCGCCGAATTCCGGCAGTTCGACCATCTCAAGTGCGCGCTGCACTTTCGACTTCACGTCGGACCGGCTGATGCCGCGGACCTGCAGCGGGAAGGCGAGATTTTCCTCGACCGACATATGCGGAAAGAGCGCGTAGTTCTGAAAGACCATGCCGATGCCGCGCTTGTGCGGCGGGACGCGGTTGATCGGGCGATCCTTGAGATAGATTTCGCCATTTGTCGCCGGTTCGAAGCCAGCGAGCATCATCAGGCAGGTCGTCTTGCCGGAACCAGATGGCCCGAGCATGGTCAGGAATTCGCCTGCCGCGATGTCGAGATTCAGGTTTTTGACGACAAGGATTTCGCCGTCATAACTCTTCTGGACATTTTCGAAACGCACATATGCATCCGCAGGTGGCGGTGCAGTCTCAACAGCAGCCAATGGTCAGACGTCCTTTGTGTTCGACGCGTTTCCCCCCAAGCGCTGATCGGTAAATTTGCGACGCCACAGCGTGTGTGGTGATCGACCAATCTTTGCGCCCACGCAGCGGGCGCGTCCCGCAGCGGTTATTGCGTGTTAACATAGCGATCCCGTGTTGTCAGGTCGCAGTCTGCGCGACGTATGAGGTCGCATTGTGAACACTCCTGGTCGAACGCTGCAGCAGCGGCGCTGGGCGGGTTCTCCGAAGTCCTCGATCTGCCCCTGAGGTGTCGCAAGGGAACTGCGCCCGTGTCGCATTGCGACGCGAGCGCGGTCAGGCCACGCAACTAGAACACGTTCACACAGTCAGTCAGGCGCCGCGGTTGCGCGCGAGGGTGCGGTGGCATTCTCGTTCGCACGCATGAACGACGGAGAGAAAAGGTGGCTGAATTTCCGAGCAAGGCGAAGGTCGTGATTATTGGCCAGGGGGGCATCGTCGGCGCCTCGGTTGCGCATCACCTGATCGAGCGCGGCTGGGACGACATTGTCGGCCTCGACAAATCTGCGATCCCGACCGACATCGGTTCCACGTCACATGCATCTGATTTCTGTTACGCGACCGCGCACGACAACATGACGTGCCACACCACGAAGTATTCGATCGATTTCTTCGAAAAGCGTGGGCGCTATGAAAAGTGCGGCGGGCTCGAGGTGGCGCGAGTCGGCGACGACGATCGCATGGCCGAGCTTCAGCGCAAGGTCGGCTCAGGCAAGGCGTTCGGCACCCGCGCCAAGATGATCTCGGCGGCGGAAGCGAAAGAGAAGTTCCCGCTGCTGGAAGAGGATCAGATCCAGGGTGCGTTGTGGGATCCTGATGCCGGTCTGGTCGTACCGCGTTCGCAGGTCGTCTCGGGCGAGCTGGTGCAGGAGGCGGAGGCCACTGGAAAGCTGCGTACGTTCCCGAACACGCCGGCCACCGGTCTCGACATCAAGGATGGCCGTATTGTCGGCGTGCACACCGAAAAGGGAACAATTGCCGCGGACTATGTCGTCGTGTGCGCGGGATTGTGGGGGCGGCTGATCGCGCAGATGGCGGGCGAGGATTTGCCCGTGATGCCCGTCGATCACCCGCTTCTCTGGTTCGGCCCGTACGAAGAGTTCGCGGGGACGGGTAAGGACATCGGTTATCCGCTGCTGCGCGATCAAGGCAACTCGGCCTATATGCGCGATACAGGTGACCCGCTCTCGACCGAAGGCGGGATGATCGAGTGGGGCTACTACGAGGAAAGTGCGCCGCGGCTTTGTCATCCCCGCGACATTCTGGAGAAAGAGCAGGCGCGCCTTTCGCCCTCCCAGCGCGATCTCGAGATGGAACAGGTGATGGACCCGCTTGAGCGGGCCATCGAACTGACGCCGATCCTTGGTGAGCTTGGGTATGACGAGAAGCGCTCGTTCAACGGGTTGCTTCAGGTCACCGCAGACGGCGGGCCGTCCGTCGGGGAATCGGCGAACGTGCGTGGGCTTTGGTATGCCGTCTCCGTCTGGGTCAAGGACGGTCCGGGTACGGGGAAAGTGCTCGCTGACTGGATGACGGACGGGCGGACTGAGGTCGACCATCACGGGATCGATGTCGCGCGTTACTATCCACATCAACAAGACGAGGATTACATTCACGACCGCTGCTACGAGACAGCGTTCAAGATCTACAATCCGGCCGTTCATCAGCGCGAGCCCTACACGAAAGGCCGCAATCTCTTTCGCTCTCCTTTCTACGAGCGGGAAGAGGCGCTCGGCGCGCACTTCATGGAGATCGCAGGCTGGGAGCGGGCACATGGCTATGCGGCCAACGACCACCTGCTTGAAAAGTATGACAACCAGGTTCCGGTGCGTGGCGCGGAGTGGGACGGGCGGCACTTCTGGCGGGTGTCGAATGCCGAACATCTCGAACTTTCCAACAACGTCGGAATGGTCAACCTCTCGCACTTTGCGATCATCGACGTCTCTGGCCCCGACCATGAGGCGTTCATGGAGTATATTTGCGTTGCGAAGGTCGGTGGCACGACACCGGTCGGCAAGGGCGTGTATACCCACTGGCTGGACGAGACCGGCGGTGTGCGCGCTGATCTGACAGTATTGCGAATGGACGGGCGCTACCGCGTGATCGATGGTGCGGATGCAGGACATCGTGACCTGACCTATCTGCGTCGCATGGCGGAAGATAAAGGCTACGACGTCACAATCGAGAACCGGACAACGGACTTCGGCTGCCTCGGCGTCTGGGGGCCCAACGCCCGCGAAACCGTGCAGCGTGTCGCGGACGATCCGGACGCGTGGACGGATGAAAATTTTCCGTTCGGCACCGTCAAGCAGCTCACGATCAAGGGCGTTAAAGTGAGCGCGTTCCGCATCTCCTATGTCGGTGAGCAGGGCTGGGAGCTACACTTCAAGTTCGATGACGGGCTCGCGCTCTGGGATGCGTTTGCCGGGGAAGGCGTCACGCCCGTCGGCGTTGAGACCTACGCCAACTCGCGCAGGCTGGAAAAGTCGCTCCGCCTGCAGAACGCCGATCTGCTCACGGAGTATAATCTGCTCGAGGCTGACCTCGCCCGCCCCAAAGTGAAAGCGGCGGATTTTCACGGCAAGGCTGCCTATTTGGAGCAGCGCGAGCGCGAGCGTCAGGACGCTTATCTCTGCACCCTCGTGGTGACCGACAACCGCGATGCCGAGGGGACGCCGCGCTACATGGTCGGCACGTGTCCGATCGTGAATCCGGAATGTGGGCAGACGTTGGTGGATGCCAGGGGACGCCGATCCTACACGACCAGCATCGCCTACGGACCATCGATCGGGAAGAACATTGCGCTCGGCTATCTGCCAGCCGACCATGCGCACAAGGGCCACAAGCTTGAGATCGAGTACTTCGGTGACCGGTTCCCGGTTGAAGTCGCTGCCGTTGGCTATGAGCCGCTTTATGATCCGGAGAATGCAAAACCGAAGAGTTGAGCCCAATCGGCGAAGTGTGCATCGCGCTGCCCCGCTGAAACGCGAGGGTTGACGGTTTGGCGTCGGGCCTTGCGACTCGCGCTGCACACCACGTATCTTTTCAACAGCGCCAACAAACACACGAGGCCACGTCATGAGCGACAAGGCAGAGAAGATTGCGAAGTTCAAAGCCGAGGCCGAAGAGCAACTCGCTAAGGTCGGTGAGAGCAACGTCGACGACGCGCAGCTGCAGAAACTCGCAGACAGC
>JBCAXC010000199.1:0-5096 GCA_038534255.1 Pseudomonadota bacterium | reverse complement strand
GATCGAGCGTGAGGAGATCGAGCGTCTCGCGAAAGACCGCGACGACGAGGTCCAGATCCTCGACCGGAACGTCTACGCCCGCCTGCGTGAAGTCCTCGTCAACAAGGAAGTCGCCAAAGGCCCAGCTGAAGCCCGCAAAGGCACAAAGCTGACCAACGCGATCCTCGATGAGATCCCGCGCAGCCAGTGGTGGGACATTGCGCTCGTCAACGACAAGGCGATGGCAGACCTTGAAGGCATCCAGCGTCAGTACGAGAACGCCAAGAAGAGCCTCGAGCGTCGCTTCATCGACAAGGTGGACAAGGTCCAGCGCGGCGACGAGATGCTGCCGGGCGTCATGAAGATGGTGAAGGTCTTCGTCGCGGTGAAGCGCAAGCTGCAGCCGGGCGACAAGATGGCCGGTCGTCATGGCAACAAGGGCGTGATCTCGCAGATCGTACCGATCGAGGACATGCCGTATTCCGCAGACGGCACGCCGGTCGACATCGTGCTCAATCCGCTTGGCGTGCCGAGCCGCATGAACGTTGGCCAGATCCTTGAGACGCACCTTGGCTTCGCCTGTCGCGGCCTCGGTATCCAGATCGGCGATGCCGTGGATCATTTCCATGACACGCAGGACAAGGGACGCCTCAAGACCTTGCTCGGCAAAATCTACGGTGACGACGAGACGGTGCAATCGCTGGACGATGATGGTCTCGTGGAGCTTGGCGAAAACCTGCGCGGCGGTGTGCCAATCGCAACGCCGGTGTTCGATGGCGCGAGCGAGAGCGAGATCGTCGACATGCTTGAGCTGGCAGGCTTCGACTCGTCCGGCCAGGTCGAACTGCACGATGGTCGCACTGGTGAGCCCTTCGATCGCAAGGTGACGGTGGGATACAAATACCTGCTGAAATTGCACCACCTCGTGGACGACAAGATCCACGCCCGCTCGATCGGCCCGTACTCGCTCGTCACCCAGCAGCCGCTCGGTGGTAAGGCGCAGTTCGGTGGCCAGCGCTTCGGTGAGATGGAGGTCTGGGCGCTGGAAGCGTACGGCGCCGCCTACACTCTGCAGGAAATGTTGACCGTGAAATCGGACGACGTCGCCGGCCGCACGAAAGTCTACGAGGCGATCGTGCGTGGCGACGATGCGTTCGAGGCCGGTATCCCGGAATCGTTCAACGTCCTCGTCAAGGAGATGCGCGGCCTCGGCCTCAACGTCGAACTGAACGACAGCGAAGTTGAGGATGATGACGAGCCGGGCATGCCGATCATGCCGCAGATCGAGTCCGCAGAGGCAGCTGAATAACCGCGAGACGAAGGCGAGGCGTGCGCGCAATTGCGAACCGCCTCGCCGTCACGACGCCCCGCCGCGTCATGACACAGACGACTTCATCCGCTGCCAAGGCGTCGCCCGCGCCGCAGCACAAAACGAAGCCTGACACGCAACGTACGCCCAGCACGCGACCTGTCATCGCTTTGAAGGAGACGACAGCATGAACCAGGACATGGCCAACATTTTCTCGCCGCAGACCCCGGCGCAGACGTTCGACCAAATCCAGATCTCCATCGCCAGCCCGGAAAAAATCCGCTCATGGTCGTTCGGCGAGATCAAGAAGCCGGAGACGATCAACTACCGCACGTTCAAGCCGGAGCGTGACGGCCTGTTCTGCGCGCGCATTTTCGGTCCCATCAAGGACTACGAATGCCTGTGCGGCAAATATAAGCGGATGAAATACAAGGGCGTCATCTGCGAAAAGTGCGGTGTCGAGGTGACGCTGGCGAAAGTGCGTCGCGAACGCATGGGCCACATCGATCTTGCGGCTCCTGTTGCGCACATCTGGTTCCTCAAGTCGCTGCCGTCCCGCATCGGCCTGCTGCTCGACATGACGCTCAAGGACCTCGAGCGCGTTCTCTATTTCGAGAACTACATCGTGATGGAATCCGGCCTCGAGAGCGATCTTGAGATCGGCCAGCTCCTCTCCGAAGAAGAGTTCCTCGACGCCCAGGAGCGCCTCGGCGAGGACGCGTTCACGGCCGGTATCGGTGCCGAGGCCATCCGCGAGTTGCTCGAAGGTCTCGACCTCGAAGCCGAGAGCGAAAAACTCCGTCAGGAAATCGCCGAAGCAACAACTGCGCTCAAGCCGATCAAGCTCGCCAAGCGCCTGAAGGTCGTCGAGAGCTTTATTCAGTCGGGCAACCGTCCGGAGTGGATGATCCTCACGATTGTCCCGGTCATCCCGCCGGAACTGCGCCCGCTCGTGCCGCTCGATGGCGGCCGCTTCGCGACGTCGGACCTCAACGACCTCTATCGTCGCGTGATCAACCGTAACAACCGCCTCAAGCGGCTGATGGAGTTGCGTGCGCCGGACATTATTATCCGCAACGAAAAACGGATGCTGCAGGAATCGGTCGACGCCCTGTTCGACAATGGTCGCCGCGGCCGCGTGATCACCGGCGCCAACAAGCGCCCGCTCAAATCGCTGTCAGACAGCCTGAAAGGCAAGCAGGGTCGCTTCCGCCAGAACCTGCTCGGCAAGCGCGTCGACTATTCCGGTCGTTCGGTCATCGTGGTCGGACCGGAACTCAAGCTGCATCAGTGCGGCCTACCGAAGAAGATGGCGCTCGAGCTCTTCAAGCCGTTCATCTACTCGCGCCTGGATGCCAAGGGCTACGCCTCGACCGTCAAGCAGTCGAAAAAGCTCGTCGAGAAGGAAAAACCGGAAGTCTGGGACATCCTCGATGAGGTCATCCGCGAGCACCCCGTGCTGCTGAACCGCGCACCGACGCTCCACCGCCTTGGGATTCAGGCGTTCGAGCCTGTGCTTGTGGAAGGAAAGGCGATCCAGCTGCATCCGCTGGTCTGTGCCGCCTTCAACGCGGACTTCGATGGCGACCAAATGGCCGTGCACGTGCCGCTGTCGCTCGAAGCGCAGCTTGAAGCCCGCGTGCTGATGATGTCGACCAACAACATCCTGCACCCGGCGAACGGCCTGCCAATTATCGTCCCCTCGCAGGATATCGTCCTCGGCCTCTATTATCTCTCCCTTGAGATGGATGGAGAGAAGGGCGAAGGCATGATGCTCGGCGGGCCCGAAGAGGTGCGCCATGCCGTGACGGCGGGCGTTGTCTCCATCCATGCCAAAGTCAAAGGGCGCTACAACACGATCGACGAGAACGGCGATCCTGTCTCCGAGATCTACGACACGACACCTGGTCGCCTGCTGCTTGGTGAGCTGCTGCCGAAACGCTCAAATCTGCCGTTCGACGTGGTCAACCAGCTGCTGACAAAGAAAGCGATCACCGGCCTGATCGACACCGTCTACCGTAACTGCGGGCAGAAGGAGACGGTGATCTTCTGCGACCAGATCATGGGCCTCGGCTACACGCACGCGTGTAAGGCCGGCATCTCGTTCGGCAAGGACGACATGGTCATCCCGGAGACGAAAGACAAAATCGTCGACGAAACGCGCGATCTCGCCCGCGAATTTGAGCAGCAGTATCAGGATGGCCTGATCACGCAGGGAGAAAAATACAACAAGGTCGTCGACGCCTGGGCCAAGTGCACGGACAAGGTCGCGGCCGAAATGATGGACCGCATCTCCGGCGTCGCCGACCCGAAGAGCGACGCCCTGCGCAACAACGCCATCAACTCGATCTACATGATGGCCCACTCTGGCGCGCGTGGCTCACCGGCACAGATGAAGCAGCTTGCGGGCATGCGCGGTCTGATGGCGAAGCCGTCGGGCGAAATCATCGAGACGCCGATCATCTCGAACTTCAAGGAAGGCCTCTCCGTCCTCGAGTACTTCAACTCGACCCACGGTGCCCGTAAGGGCCTCGCCGACACCGCGCTGAAAACCGCCAACTCGGGCTACCTGACGCGTCGCCTCGTCGACGTCTCGCAGGACTGCATCATCACCGAGTATGACTGCGGCACCGACAAGGGCATCACGATCAAGCCGGTCGTCGATGCCGGTGACGTCGTTGTCTCTCTCGGCGATCGCGTTCTGGGACGGACCCCGGCAGAGGATATTGTCGATCCGACCAGTGGCGAGACGATCTGCAAGGAAGGCGATCTGATTGACGAGGCGCAGGCCGAAGCGATCACGCAGTCGAGCCTCCAGCAGGTGCAGATCCGCTCTGTTCTGACGTGTGAGACGCGCACGGGCGTCTGCGCCAAATGCTACGGGCGCGATCTTGCCCGCGGCACACCGGTGAACCTTGGCGAAAGCGTTGGCGTCATTGCCGCGCAGTCGATTGGCGAGCCGGGTACGCAGCTCACGATGCGCACGTTCCACATCGGCGGTACGGCGCAGGTCGTGGACCAGTCGTTCATCGAAACCAACTTCGATGGCGTCGTCCGCATTCCGAACCGTCAGGTCGCGAAAGACAGTCAGGGCCGTCTCGTGGTCATGGGCCGTACGATCGATCTCATCATCGAGGATGAAAACGGCAACGAGCTTTCGACCCAGAAAATCGGCTACGGCGCGCACCTGCGTGTCGATGAGGGCGACACGGTCAAGAAGGGCACACGGATCGCGGAATTCGATCCCTACACCCGTCCGATTCTCGCCACAGCCGATGGCAAGGTCGGTTTCGAGGACCTGGTCGAAGGTGTCTCGGTCAACGAGCAGTATGACGAGAGCACCGGCATCACCAACCGCGTGATCGTCGACTGGCGCACCTCGCCACGTGGCGCGGATCTCAAGCCGTCGATCGTCGTCGTGGACGGCAAGGGTGAACCGATCGAGCTTCCGGGCGGCGCACCTGCGAAATATCCGCTCTCGATCGACGCAATCCTGTCGGTCGAGCCGGGCAAGGCCATCAAGGCCGGTGACGTGCTCGCACGTTCGCCGCTCGAGAGCGCAAAGACCCGTGACATCACGGGTGGTCTGCCGCGCGTTGCGGAGCTCTTCGAGGCCCGCCGTCCGAAAGATCACGCTGTCATCGCGGAGATCTCCGGTACGGTCGAGTTCGGCCGCGACTACAAGAACAAGCGCAAGGTGTTCATCCGACCCGACAACGAAGATGAAGCGTCGGCGGAATACCTGCTCCAGAAAGGCAAGCAGCTTGCCGTCCAGGATGGTGACCGTATTGAAAAGGGAGAATATCTC
>JBCAXC010000198.1:0-5099 GCA_038534255.1 Pseudomonadota bacterium | reverse complement strand
CGGCAGCGAGACCGGCGATGCACCCAGCTTGGCCATGACGTCGCCGCCAAGACCCGGGATACGCATCTTGAGGCCCTTGAGGTCGTCGGCCGAATTGATCTCCTTGTTGAACCAACCGCCCATCTGGACGCCGGTGCTACCGGCCGGCAGACACTTGAGGCCGTACTCGCCAGCGATTTCGTCCAGAAGTTTCTGGCCGTCGCCGTGGTACATCCACGCGTTCATTTCGGTGTAGATGAAGCCGAACGGAACGGCGGTGAAGTAGGCCCAGCCCGGGTGCTTGCCTTTCCAGTAGTAGTCGGCCGCGTGGTACATCTGGGCGTTGCCCGATGCGACAGCGTCGAACGAGTCGAACGCGCCAACGCGCTCACCGGCTGCGAAATACTGGATCTTGAGCTGGCCGTCGCTGAGCGCTTCAATCCGCTTTGCGAGGCGCTGTGCACCGGTGCCGAGGCCCGGGAAATCGCGTGGCCAGGTCGAAACCATCACCACGTCCTGGTGACCACCGGCGATGGCTGGTGCTGCAAGCGTTGACATGGCGGCGGCACCCGCACCCGCGACACCTGCTCTCTTCAGAAATGAACGACGATCCATATGATCCTCTCCCTTGTGGCTTAGTCGGTAGGCCGACTGCCTAGTTGTGCTCCGGAGCGAAAAAAAGGCATGAACGCGCGCACGCGGACATGTCGGCTTCGGTGCTGGATAGTCTGTGGCCAGCTGAAAGGGTCCTCCCAACCACAGAATGGCCGCACACTAGACAGCGGTCTCGCGAATCGCAAATGGACATTGCGAAGTGCCATCTTCGTCGCTTTGCAGACCATCACTGCATGAGGCCGCATGCTTTTGCCTCGATCGCAAAAACGGTAGCACATCAAAGGATGCACCACCGTTTGGCCTGTCGTGTCTGTTCCGGATTTCTCCGGGCCCGTTGTCAGCTTTCGGATGGCGCAGCGCGCGGCGAGACGGAAAGCCCGAACAGTCGCCACGTCCGCCCGACCTGCCGAAAGCTCAGGTTGAAGTGCACCCGCATCGGTCGGGTGGGATAAAACCCCTCTAGACGAAGATGGCCGTTGGCGTCGAGCCACGCCGGCCGCACCAGCAGCGGATCATAAAGTACCGCTGGCGCCAGATTGACGTTCGATCCACGCAGTTGCGCAAAGATCTGCGCCAGTCGGTCCGGTGTGTTGTGCCGCTGGAACGCCGGTGCAGCGAGGCTGCGCAACACCGCATAGTTCCCCGTCTTGTTCGCCTGATCGAGCGCCGTCACTGTGCTGTGAACCAACATCGCCATCTGCTTCGGGTCGGGCACATCGAGTGTGGTCCGCGCCTCGGGTGCACGCATGCCCGGCAGTGTCGTCAGCCCGACAGTCAGACCGACAACCCCGAAGAGCGCAAACGTGCGCACGCCGCGCATGAGGTGTGAGTGGTGAGCCATCGATCTCACCACCCGACCGACAGTCCGACGCGACCGCCGACCTTGCCATGCCCGAGACCGTAGCCGAGGCCACCGGAGATGTAGACGTTGTTGTCGATCAGGGCGGCGGCGCCGAACGCGAGGGCATTTTCTCCCCCGAAGTGACCATAGCTGCCAGAGAGCACGAACTCCTTGCCGGGCGGCAACGCGCTTACACCCGAGAGCGCAAACGCCATCGCCACACCCTCGGTGTTCTCTTCAATCCGCTGACTGTTCTGTTCGATGCTCTGACGGTTGTTCGCGATCCCCCGAGAGCCCGTGGTGTTCTCGAGATTGGTGATCCGGGTCTCGTGGTTGTTGATCGTCGTCTGGTTGTTTTGGGATCGCGTCGTGTTGTTCGTGATGTTGGTCGTATTGGTTCCGACCTGACCGGTCAGATTGTCGATGTCAGTCCGATTCGTGGTGATCCGAGTCTCATGGTTGTTGATTGTCGTCTGGTTGTTTTGAGATCGCGTCGTGTTGTTCGTGATGTTCGTCGTGTTGGTCCCGACCTGACCCGTCAGATTGTCGATGTCGGTCCGGTTCGTTGTGATCCGCGTGTTGTGATTGTTGATCGACGTCGTGTTGTTCGTGATGCTGGTTTCGTTTGTGCCGACGCGACCACTCAGGTTGTCGATGTCCGTGCGGTTCGTCGTTACCCGCGTGTCGATGCCGACGATATTGGTCGTATTGCCCTGAATGTTTGTTGTGTTGTTCGAGATGTTGGTCTCGTTCGTCCCGACCCGGATGCCGAGATTGTCGATGTCCGTGCGGTTGGTCGTGATGTTGGTCGTGTTGGTCCCGACCCGCGTGTCGATCGCATCGATGTCAGTGCGGTTGGCGGTGATACGCGTTTCGTGATCATCAATGTCATTGCGGTTCGTCGAGATGCTGCTCGTGTTGTTCGCGATGTTGGAGGTGTTCGTGGAGATCGCCGACGCATTGTTCGCGATGTTGCTCGTATTCGTTGCGATGTTGTTGGTGTTTGCCGTGATCGTCGCAAGCGTTTGCCCGCCATCTCCGGCCAGATTGCCATCGCTGTCCGTCGTCACAATCTGCAATGCACCAGACTGAGCCGAGGCCGATGCCGCATTCGCAATGCCAGCGGCTGTGAATGTGTTTCCGGATGTGCCGATTGCGATCTGATTGTCTCGTGTTGTCACCACACCGGCACCGACAGCCATGGAGTTCTGAAATTCGGCAATTGCACCGCGACCGACGGCTGTCGCCTGGACGGACGTTGCTTTTGCACCTTGACCCAGCGCCGTCGAACTTTCTGCATCCGCTTCCGCGCCCTGTCCAAGAGCTGTGCTTTGAATACCGGTTGCCTCCGCCGCCATACCAACCGCGGTCGCCTGCATCGCCGAGCCCTTCGCGCTCGTACCGATTGCCGTGCTTGAAAGATCCGTGGCTTCGGAGCTCTGGCCGACGGCGAGCGTGTTCGCAGCCGAGGCCGTTGAACCTTCGCCGATCGCTGTTGCCGTTTGCCCGGACGCGCGTGAGTTCTGACCGACAGCGGTCGACTGCTGCCCCGTGGCCTGTGAAACACGTCCGACTGCTGTGCTGGACGTCGCTGTAGCGTCAGCACCTTGACCAATCGCCGTAGCACTCGCGGAACTTGCTTCGGCATCCTGGCCAATCGCCGTCGCATTGGCACCCGTCGCTTGCGCGTCTTGCCCGAAAGAAGACGTGAGGGGCTGGTCCGCAACCGCGCTCTGACCGACAGCGGTCGCGTGCTGTCCGGAAGCGGTTGCGCTCTCGCCGACCGCGCTTGCCTGAAAACCGGCCGCATCGGCGTTCACCCCACACTGCGTGGAGCGCGTACCTGCGCCAGTGGCGCAAGCCTGCGCATGCGCCGGGCGGTTGTCGGAAATCATCAGCAGGGCCACCGTCGCAGCCGTGCCGAAAAGAAGTGAGCGCCGCGGGCGGATCGTGCCTGCGGGCGCTGGAGCCGCGACGGGCCCAGTTCTGGGATAACGGTACACAATACTTCTCCGTTAACGGTCGACAAAGCCGCCGTTTTTCTCGTTATGGGGGTGCGCAGTGGATTACGCTCGCAATGCTGGCTTGTGTAACGTTAACAAACCGTTAATTTTCCCGATATACGAGAAGTATTTGCGTGCAGAATCAAGGCGCTTGCGTACGGAAAGCGGAGACGAGCTGCGGTCCAAGGCGTTGTGGCGCGCCACTTGCTGACACAAGTACAACCTGAACGCGAGCTTTGCACAGCAGCACGGAGGCACGGGAGATCTCCTGGTCGAGCCAGACATAAGCCGCGCGCTGTTCGGCGACCCGTGTCCGCACCTCGAGAATCTCATCGATCCGCGCCGGACGCCGGAAATCGAACTCCATCCGCCGCACGACGAACGCCGCCGGGCTGCCATCGTCGATTAACTCGTGATGGTGGACGCCGAGCAGGCGCAGGAAATCGGACCGTCCCCGCTCGCACCAGCGCACATAGGTCGCGTGATAGACGACGCCGGAAAAATCTGTGTCCTCGAAGTAGACCCGCACCGGCAGCACATGCCCACCGCAGCCATCGAGACGTCCGGCCAGATCCGGCCAGTCCGCGTCAGCAACCGTATCGCTGCTCTCACTCATCGTTACGCATCCCCTGCGTCGCTGCACGCCTGATCGGGATGCAACCTAACAGATGGTGTCAACGTTCACCCGATCGGATAAGTCGGGTGCGTCGGTGCTCGTCGTTCTGCCACCACCCTCTCCCCCTGGCCTGTCGCAGCCTCTCTCTGCGCAAGGTCGCCCGCCGCCAAGAAAGACCAGTGCCATGACGACAGACCAGTTGCTTCTTTTCGGTCTTCTCGTTGCCGTCTTTGCCCTGCTGATCTGGGGGCGCTACCGCTATGATCTTGTGGCGTTCGGCGCATTGACGGTCGCACTCGTCCTGGGTCTGGTGGAGACGGAACAGGCGTTCACCGGGTTCGGCCACCCGGCAACTGTGATCATCGCGCTCGTCCTGATCGTCAGCCGTGGGCTCTCGAACTCCGGTGCGATCGAACTCATCGCTCGCTATGTCGTCGATGCTTCCCGCGCGCTGTGGGCGCACATCTCGGTTATGGCCGGCGTCGGCGCTGCACTTTCCGCCATGATGAACAACGTTGGCGCGCTGGCGCTGTTGATGCCGATCGATATCCAGGCCGCCGACAAGGCCAAACGCTCGCCGGCGCTCACCCTGATGCCGCTCTCATTCGCAACCATCCTCGGCGGCCTCGTCACTCTTATCGGCACCCCGCCGAACATCATCATCGCCAGCTTCCGCGGCAAGCTGCCCAACCCGGACTGCGCGCAAGGCGCCAGCGACTGCGAGGCAACGCTCGCCCCCTTTGGCATGTTCGATTTTACGCCCGTCGGCCTTGTGTGCGCTGTGGTTGGTGTGGCGTTCGTCGCGGTCATCGGCTGGCGCCTCATTCCGGAGAGCCGGGCGGAGAAAAATGCGACCAAGGAACTCTTCACGCTCGATGCCTACATCGCCGAAGTGATCGTACCTGAAGGATCGAAACTCGTCGGCCAGCAGGTCCGTGAACTTGACGATCTGGCCGAGGAAATCGACGTCGCAGTCGTCGGTCTCGTGCGTCGGGGAAAGAAATTGCCGGGGCAGGCGCGGCGTCAGATTATTCGCAGCGGCGAC
>JBCAXC010000197.1:0-5115 GCA_038534255.1 Pseudomonadota bacterium | reverse complement strand
CCAACACGTCGGCGCCAGAGCATCCAGACCGCAATGATCAGCAGGAACGCCGGGGCGAACCAGAGTGCCGCCGTATGCCATCCAAAACGCGGGCTTAGCAGAACGAACTCACCATAGCGCGCAACAACGACGTCAATTATTTTTCCATCGGTGTCACCCGCCACCAGCCGCTCACGCACGAGGCGGCGCAGGTCGCCCGCAAGCGGTGCGTCGGAATCGTCGATCGACTGGTTCTGACACACGACACAGCGCAGACCCGCAGAAAGCGAGCGCGCCCGCGCTTCAAGCACCGGATCACTCAAGACTTCGCCTGGCTGCACCGCGAGGGCCGTAGACGTCCCACCCAGAAACCAAACGAAGACCAGCCCCATCGCGACGCGTGACCGCAAGTCCCTCATGTTGGCGAGCCCTGCAAGAGTGGTTTTCTTGCGCGCCGCCTGCGGACTGGCATCCCGACACGCAACCGCCGATCCGTCACTGAGAAGACGCCGCCGGCAAACATGATGAACGCCCCGATCCAGATGAACCTCACAAGCGGATTGAAATACACCCGCACGGACGCGGCGCCATTGTCCTGGATGTCGCCGAGCACAACGTAGAGATCACCGCTCCAATCTGCATCGATACCCGCTTCGGTCGTCGCTTGCCGTGGCGCATCGTAGAGCCGCTTCGAGGGCAAAAGTGTCGCGACCGTTGCCCCATCGTGCTTCACATCGAAACGCGCCAACTGCTCGGAATAGTTCGGACCGCGCCGCTCGGAGAGATCGGCAAAGGTGATCTCGTAGCCGGCCAGCATTTTCGTCTCACCCGCACGCATAATCGACAGATCTTCCGTGCGCCACGCCGTCGTCGCCGTAATACCGAGCACCATTACACCGAGCCCGAAGTGCCCAAGCGCCGCACCATAGGCCGAGCGTGGAAGACCCCGTGCACGCCGCCACGCGTCGCCTCCCGAGACCTTGCCGAGACCGATCCGAAACGCGACGTCCTGAAGCGCGCCGCCGATCAACCAGACGGCCAGTCCGACCGCAACCGCGGCGAACCACGGTCCCGGCCACTTGTAGGCCAGCACCGCCAGTGTGATCGCAGCAGCCGCCACGAACGTCACCATCAGCCGCTGGAACGCGCCAGCCAGATCGCCACGCTTCCATGCCAGCATAGGCCCGAGCGGGACGGCAACCAGTAGCGGGATCATCAACGGTATGAACGTCCAGTTGAAGAACGGCGGGCCGACAGAGATTTTTTCTCCGGAGAACGCATCGAGTGCCAGCGGATAGAGCGTGCCGATCAGAACAGTCGCAGCGGCGACGGTCAGCAGCAGATTGTTGAGCACAAGCGCGCCTTCACGACTGATCGGCGCAAAAATCCCTCCGGGCTTGAGCATCGGCGCCCGCCACGCATAGAGCGAAAGGCTACCACCAACGAAAATCGCAAGGATCGCGAGAATGAACGTGCCACGCTCCGGGTCGACCGCAAAGGCATGCACTGACGTTAGCACACCCGAACGGACAATAAATGCACCGACGAGGCAAAGCGAAAATGTCAGGATCGCAAGGAGGATGGTCCAGATCTTCAGCGCCTCACGTTTCTCCATCACGATCGCTGAGTGCAGGAGAGCGGTCCCGACGAGCCACGGCATGAACGAGGCGTTTTCGACCGGATCCCAGAACCACCAGCCACCCCAGCCCAGCTCGTAGTAAGCCCACCACGATCCGATCGCGATGCCGACGGTCAGGAACATCCACGCCAGCAATGTCCACGGACGGACCCAGCGCGCCCACGCCCCATCGATCCGGCCTTCGATCAGCGCAGCCACCGCAAATGAGAAAGCCATCGAAAACCCGACGTAGCCGACGTAGAGCAACGGGGGATGGATCGCGAGCGCGGGGTCCTGCAGGATCGGATTCAGCCCTTGCCCTTCAACCGGCGCAGAGACGATCCGGGCAAACGGATTTGACGTCGCGAGAATGAACCAGAGAAACGCGACACCAATCGCCCCCTGCACCGCAAGCACCGTGCTGCGGAGAGAAAGCGGCAGGTTGGTGCCGAACCACGCGACGAGCGCACCGAAGAATGCGAGGATCAAGGCCCAGAGCAACATCGAGCCTTCATGATTTCCCCAGACGCCCGAGAGTTTGTAGATCAGCGGCTTTGCCGAGTGCGAATTGCGCCAGACGTTCTCGACCGAAAAATCCGACACCACGTAAGCCCAGGTCAACGCCGCAAACGCGAGACCGAGCAGCACGAACTGCGCATGTGCCGCGGGGATCGCCGAGCGATAGGCCTGCGGCACGTTTGCGAGCCGGGCATAAAGCGGCAAAGTGAGCTGCAGTAGTGCTGCCGCCAGCGCGAGGATGGTCGCGTAGTGTCCGGCTTCAACGATCATTCGCTTACTCCCGTGGCGCCGGTTTCGCCTTGCCACACGCCCTGCTTTTTCAGCGCGGCCGCGACCTCAGGCGGCATGTAGTTTTCATCGTGCTTGGCGAGCACCGTATCCGCCTCAAAGTCACCCGCCGCGTTCAAACGTCCTTCCGCAACCACACCTTGTTCCTCTCGAAACAGATCGGGGAGAATTTTGTTGAAGCGCACCCGGCGCGTCGCCGCACCGTCAGTGATCGTGAAGGCAACCTCGAGCCCATCGCCACGTTTGATGCTGCCCTTCTCGACAAGGCCGCCGAGACGAAAGCGCGTGCCCGGCTGGATGCTCTTTTCCACGACCTCACTCGGGCTGTGAAAGAAAACGATCGAGTCCTGGAGCGCAACGAGCACGAGTCCCACCGCGACGCCCAGCACCGCAACGCAGCCAGCGATCATCGCAGCACGTTTTTGTTTCCGCGTCATGTCGAGCGCTCCAGATCATGTCTCGGAAGATGAGGCCTCTTCGCGATGGCGATGCTCCTACCTGTGCCTTTGCTCATGTCTCCAACCCCAGTTGTGTGGCTAAAGCGTCAAGGCGTGCACGCGCCGTGGTGTTCTCGGCGAACCGCGTGCGTGCCCGCATGAGAGCCGCACGCGCTTCCACCGGTTTTTTCAGAACCATGTAGGATCGGACAAGACGCAGCCAACCGTCAATATCATCCCCATCCTGTGCGAGGCGTTCGGCCAACCCGGCCACCATGCCCTCAACCATCTCGGGAGTAACCGCTGGCGCTTGAGCCGGCGCAGTCCCCGCAATCCCTGCCAGCTCAGCCCGCACGGCCTGCCCCAACGGAGAATTTTGCTCCGTCGCAGGCAAGAGCGCTTCAAGCTCTGCCTTCGCCGCGCCGCGATCACCATCCTGCAGCTTTGCAAGCGCCAGCCAGAACTTTGCAGGGAGATACGTTTCATCGAGTTCGAGCCCGCGCAGGAACGTTTTCCTCGCAGCCTCGCCAACAATCCCGTTGTTGGCGCGCACCAGCGCATCAGCCTGACCAAAGACGCGCCGCGGCGTCACGCCAAGATATGTCTCCGCATTGCGCCAGGCACGTGCCGCTTCGTCAAACCGACCGAGACGCATATAAACCGGCGCCAGGACCTCCCACCCACGTCCGTCTTTCGGATGTGTTGCAAGACGGCTTTCCACCCGGCGGATCAGCTCTGCGATCCGCGTATCATCCTGCGTCTCGAACACGCGCGCCGCATGGGGCTGTGATGGGAGAGAAGGCGATCCAATCCCCATATAGACGAGGAGGGAAAAGATCGGGACGCAGCCAAGCACGCTGATGGCCGCCGCTCGCGGATAGTGCAGCTCGGCGCGAGACATCTCATCGTCGCTGCGGACGGCCTCCTCCGGCGTTGCGGCTTCATTCCGCATGGCCTCAAGAGCAAGCAGCCGCCTCGCGACTTCTGCACGCATGACGTCAGCTTCACTGGAAGCAATCAGTCCTGCGGCACGGTCCCGTTCAATCTCGACGAGTTGATCACGGTAGACCGCAGACGCGTCAACGACAGCGCCGCCCACCCCAGCCTCGCTGCGAAACAAGGGTCGCAGGACGACAGCAATCAGCGCTGCAGTCATGACAGCTATAGTGACCCAGAAAAACATGGCGTCCCGCGTGCAGAGCAAAAGCCCCTGATTTGAACAGAGACATAGACAGAGCGTAATGCGCTCTCAAGGCCACGCTTTGGCGCATGCACGAATCGTCAACGCGGAACTCCAGGCAAAAAGAAAGCGCCGCAGCCATGAAGGCTGCGGCGCAAAATCATGAAAGCCAAAGCTGGCGTAGCAACGGTAGATAGGGTCAGGTGACCTTCTGCCATGTGCCATCGCCATTGCGGCAAGCCGTCCCTTTCAGCGTCTGCGGCTCGCCCGAGATGTAGACCGTGTGCGTGTAATCACGGCAATCCTGACCACCGCTGCGCTTGTACGGCTCACTCGGCGTGACGACGCCATAGCGCCCGCTATCGGGGTTGCGCCACGGTGTGGCGGTCCCGGAGGCACCGCGCTCAAGCGCCGCATATTCGGCATCGGCCGCAGCGCGCCTGTCCGCATCGTCGAGCTGGCGACCGATATCGCTACCGACAATTCCACCAATAACGGCGCCAAGGGCGGTTGCCGCAACGCGGCCCGAGCCTTTGCCGAACTGGTTGCCGAGGACGCCCCCTGCGACCGCGCCGACGACGACGCCGGCGTCCGATTTCGTCAATGATCCATTCGGCCCGGTACAACCACCAACCACGAGCGCCACAGCGAGCCCGGACATCGCGACGATGCGTTTCATCATAACCTCCAGCGCGGCAGAAATGCCGCTACGTTGCTGAGCAGCACGTGCGCCGGGATTCGGGCAGAACTTGGGTCGGGGTGGGGGAAGTTTGTGGCACGCCGCCGAGGGTGCAGGGCGAACGAACGACGCTCTGCAGAGGGCTGCTAAAACACCCGCGGCAGCAGAATGCAGGCGCGCAGCCCGCCAAGATCCGCCCGCTTCAAGTCGAGCGTACCGTCGTAGAGTTCGACGAGATCCCGAACAATCGACAATCCGAGACCTGACCCCGGCGTACTTTCGTCCAGCCTCAAGCCCCGTTGCGCGGCGACCTTGCGCTGCGCCTCCGTCAAGCCCGGTCCATCGTCATCGATCGTGATCACCAACAGCGGTTTCCCATCGCCCTCCGGTGTCGGCTCCGCCGCGACGATCACGT
>JBCAXC010000196.1:0-5124 GCA_038534255.1 Pseudomonadota bacterium | reverse complement strand
GGGCCCGAGCGTCCCCCCCAGGCGCGTTGTTTCCAGTCTCGTTTGCTGCATCCCATGCGTCCGCTCCATATCAGGAAACCGAGGACTGCGAGACCGATCGGCCAGAACGCGATAAAGCCAAGTACCATGAGCGCAATCCATGCGCCCTTGCCGTACTGGTCCACCGTGTCGACCCACCCGTGCATCGTTGCTGTTGCCATCAGGCGATCCCCTCAGTGCTGTTCTATGTAAATGTTACTTACATTCACATAAATGGCACGCGCAATCGGATGGTCAAGTGGTGCCATCCGAATTTTTTCAGGATCTCTCGTTTCAGGGCGCTCAGTCGCCGGGAGGCACGCCAAGCCCGCGAAGATAGATCAGGGTGTTCGATTCCAACACGTCTTCGGGTGAGACCGGCACGCGGCCACGTGCGCCGCCAGGCCTCGCGAAAAGCGTTGCTGTGCCATGGCTGATTGACCAGAGGTGGACGCTCATGAGGTCGACTGGTGGGCGTCTGGCAGGAGGGACACGTTCGATCAAGGCCGCGCAACAGGTCCGAAGCGCATCGAAAGCTCGTCCGCTTGCGCGCCTAAGTCCGGGGACGTCGTCCGGCGCGAGTTCCGTGTCGAACATGGCCCGGTAGGCTGCGGGGTCTTCTTGGGCGAACTTGAGGTAGGCCCGCCCGACACGCGCGAACGCAGTCATCGCGTCAGGGCGTCCATGTTCCCACGCGGTTTCGAGGCGTTCGGCAAAGAGCTCGAAACCTTCCAGCGCCAAGGCCCCGAGGATGTCGTTGCGGTCCTTGAAATGCCGATAGGGCGCGCCTGGACTGACGCCGGCGTTGCGCGCGGCTTCCGCCAGCGTGAAGCCGCCCGTGCCCTTGGTCTCGATCAGGCTGCGGGCTGCATCGAGCAGCGCGGCGCGCAGGTTGCCGTGGTGATAGCCCGTGCGCTTGGTCATGCTGGCACGTGATCGTCGCGCTTGCCCATGACCTCGATCACGGCTCCGATGATGATCAGAACGGTTCCGGCGGCTTCGGGCCAGCCGAAGCGCTCGCCGAGGAAGAGCGCGCTGCTCGCCACGCCGGAAATGATCTCCGCAGTCAGGATGAAACCGAGTGTGGCCGGGCTGATCTGGGATGTGCCCCAGAGTGTGACCAGCATGACCGGTGTGAGGTAGATGATACCGGCCGCAGCGACCGTCGCGGTGAGCGCCACGACCTGCGTATTGGCGGCAACGATGGTGTGCATTGCCTGCGCATCGGTCCCGGTCAGGGCGAACGACAGGAGCACCGACATCACGCCCGCTGCGACGAGCGCGGTTGCTGTGAGTGCCGACGCGGCGACAGGACCGCGCGCAAAGATGATTGCGGAGCCGATGGACCACGCGAGCCCCGCACCGACGGCCATCCAGTCGCCCAGCGCGCCGAGCCCTTCAAGCGGCAGTTCACCCCGGAAAATGAGCACCATGCCAAGTGCTGCAGCAAGAACCGCGAGCGTCGTCCGTATTGTCCAGCGTCGCCCGAAGAAAACGGTTTCGATCAACAGGCTCCAGATCGGGGAGAGATAGAAAAGCAGGATGGCGCGCACAACGTCGGTGTTGGCGAGTGAGAAGCCGTAGAGCGTGAGAGCTGCGCCGCAGAAGACTGCGCCGAGGCGCTGCATCGCGCTGAGACCCGTGGCGCGCAGCCATGCAGCCACAATCAGCCCGGCGGGGGCAGCAGCCAACGTGACAGCGGTGCTCGACCAGGCGCTTGCGAGCCCCAGGTGCTCGATCGCGCGGATCGGAACCCAATAAACGCCCCAGAGCGCGGCACCGAGCGTGACAAGCAGGACGGCGCCATGGCCTGCGGCGGCTCGCTGAGCGATGGCGGTTGGCAATGACATGTTTCAAACGCGGTCGGTTGGACGACGGTGCGATGCATCTGGCACTTGCGCCGCGATGAGGGCAACGTGTGATTTGCGCTGCCGGGCTGTGCCGGCGGTCTCCAGTTTCGCGGCCTTTGT
Source organism: Pseudomonadota bacterium (assembly GCA_038534255.1). GTDB lineage: Bacteria > Pseudomonadota > Alphaproteobacteria > Rhizobiales > CALHAX01 > CALHAX01. The sequence goes on along the minus strand of JBCAXC010000196.1, from coordinate 3,136 downwards.
CGCCGGTTACGAGGATACGTCCCGGATGTCAGACCTCGATCAGACAATTTACACTGAGCTGCGTGACGCGCTGCTTGCATTTGTTGCGCGGCATCCAGCGGTGGAGATGACGCGGTTTACCGATGCTGTTGCGGGGTGGGCAAGCGGCACTGCATCTGAGGAGCGGTGGGTCGGTGGCGCAGTGTCTGTGCTCCCCGCTGCGGCCCACCTGCACGCAGCTGTTGATCTCGCTGCGTCGGACACCCAAGCGCTTGTCGCGCTGTTCGATGCGCATCGCGCGTCATGCAAGTGGGAGCAGAGCTACCGACGTCGCGACGGGCTCGTCGGCGACGATATGCTTGAGGGATACGGTTTTGTTGAAGTGATCGGGAAGAAGGGGCCGTTTCTCTCAGATCGGGTACGCCTCGGTATTGGTGTCTGGGGGCCCGGCATCGACTATCCCGAGCATGCACATGCGGCGGAGGAAGTTTATGTTCCGCTCGCCGGACACGCGTCGTTCACGCTCGGGGGCGGTGACTACCAGTCGCGAGGCACGGGCACTTGTGTGCACGTCACGCCACACCTGCGGCACGGGTTTCGAACGACCGACGCACCGTTCGTGGTGCTCTACGTCTGGCAAAACGGCGACCTGCGCGAGACATCGACATTCAGCTCAGCCAGCGCGCCGCGACTGTGACGACAGACCAGATTGCGGTCGCGGGCGGGCGGGCCCATACCTTGGCGCATGAAACTGGTCATCATTGTTGGCTTGATCATCGCGCTGCTCGCGTTTCTGCCGGGCTGGTGGGTTAAGCGTGTCATCCGCGAGCATGGCGATGAGCGGGATGACTTTCCCGGAACGGGTGCGGAGTTCGCGCGCCACATTCTCGATGAGATGAAACTCAGCCAAGTCAGTGTCGAGCTGACAGAGATCGGCGATCACTATGATCCGCAGGACAAGGCGGTGCGGCTCTCGCCGGCGCATCATGACGGTCGATCACTTTCGGCTGTTGTGATTGCCGCGCATGAGGTCGGCCATGCCATGCAGGATGCCACGGCGTTTCGCCCGCTTGTCGCGCGGACGAAAATGGCGCGTGCCGCGTTTCTCGTTCAGAAGGTGGGTGGCGTGGTGATGCTCGGTGCGCCGATCCTGATGATCGTGACGCGCTCACCCGCAGCGCTTTTTGCCGAGCTTGCAGCGGGCGTGCTGATCCTGCTGACCAGTGTGATCATGCATGCGGTGACGCTTCCGGTGGAGTTCGATGCGAGCTTCAAGCGGGCAATGCCAGTGCTCGAGGCTGGAAACTACATCTCTGAACGGGACAAGCCGGCAGCGCGGAAAATTCTGCGCGCGGCGGCGTTCACCTACGTCGCTGCTGCGGCGATGACGCTGCTCGATATCACGCGCTGGGCGCGCATCCTGTTGCGCTAGACCGCGTCTGGCTTAGCTGGAATCGCGAGACCGGATGACAGGCGTTCGCTGGCGAGGCGGGGCATGCAGGGCGATGTGGGGCATCGTTAAAGTGTCCCAACGATGTCAGAGGGCGCCTGTCGCCGGCCGCAGGTGGTGCCAATCGGGCTGTCAGCCGCGTTGCGGCCGCTTGGAATAGCACCACTGTTCCTTCGCGACCGCGCCTCGCTCAGCAAACCGATTGACGCCATCTCGTCGCTTCCATCTAAGCCAGACACGGTCGGACGTGCAGTCCGCTCAGGGCGTGGATGCGTTGGGCGTGAAGAGCTGGTTGCCCTCGAGGGTGTACGCGGCGATCGCGGCCTGTCCGTCCGGCCCCGTCATCCAGTCGATGAATGCGCGCGCGGCAGTCGCTTTCACATGGGCGTGGCGCGCAGGGTTCACGAGAATTATGCCGTACTGATTGAAGAGGCGCGGGTCGCCTTCGAGCACGATTTCGAGGTTCCGCTTGTTCTTGAAACTGATCCATGTCGCGCGGTCGGTCAGGGTGTAGGCACCCATCAACGCGGCCGTGTTGAGGGTTGCCCCCATCCCGCTGCCGAGCTCGCGATACCATGTACCGGACTGGCTCGTCGGGTCGATCTCCGCGCCCTTCCAGAGATCGAGTTCCTTCTTGTGGGTGCCGGAGTTGTCGCCGCGAGACGCGAAGGCCGTCGATTTTTTTGCAGCGCGGGCAAATGCCTCGGCGGCAGTGGTTGCGCTCTTCAGATCCGCCGGATCATCGGACGGGCCGACAATGACAAAGTCGTTGTACATCAAGTCGCGCCGATCCACGCCGAACCCGTCAGCGACGAACTTTTCCTCCGCTGACTTTGCGTGGACGATCAGGACGTCGCCATCGCCGTTGGCCGCGTTGCGCAGGGCCTGCCCTGTTCCGACCGCAACGACGTGCACCGTGATGCCGGTCTTCGCCGTGAACTTCGGCAGCAGGAAATCATAAAGCCCGGAGTTCTGCGTCGATGTGGTCGACTGGACGATGATCGTCTGCCGATCGTCGGCGTGAGCCGCGCTGGTAGTGAGCAGGGCGAGCGCGGCGGTGAGTGCGCGGAACATGCGGGTGAGGCGAGTGCTGATGGGCATGGCGAGTCTGTGATCAGAATTTGTGAGAGTGTCGAGAAGTCCTGGCGATTTTACTCGGCTGCGTCCGGAAGGCGCCCTTCAAGATAAGCGACGGCCTGTGGCGATTGCGGGGCAGAGAAAAATGCATTCGCAGATGAGTGTTCGCACACCTGTCCCTCCGACAGGAACAGGACGTCGTCGGCAAGGCGCTCGGCTTGATGGCGATTGTGCGTCACGAAAATGACTTTCAGTCCGTTCCGGGCGCACGATGTGACGATGTCCTCGATGATGCGTGTCGAAACCGGATCAAGGCTGGCGGTCGCCTCATCGAGGAACAGTATTTCCGGCTCTGTTGCCAGCGCGCGGGCGAGCGCGAGGCGCTGTTGTTCGCCGCCGGAGAGTTTTCGGGCGGGCGTCATGTCATGTCCGTCGAGGTGAACGCGTGCGAGCAGTTCGTCGATCGCATCGTTGTCTGGTAGGCCTCGCGTCTTTTGCGCAAAGGCGATGTTATCGCGTGCGGTGCGGCGCAAAAGTACCGGGCGCTGGAACACCATCGCCTGTCGCCGGGCCAGAACCGTATCGATCGGTGCGCCGCCCCAACTGACAGCGCCGGATGTGGGTTTCAAC
>JBCAXC010000195.1:0-5161 GCA_038534255.1 Pseudomonadota bacterium | reverse complement strand
GATCGAGCGGCACCACAACCAACTCGTCTCACTTCGCCCCGCACGTGCGGACACAGCAGACGCGGCATCGCTTGTTGCCTGAGCCGAGACTGACAACCACCATAGAGTGCGATGAGCCGGTGCGATGTGCGCGCGCACAGCATCGGGTCAGTCGGCCCCGCGTGCGCCCTCAGGTCCGCCGGTCGCCCTCAGGTCCGCCGGTCGCCATGGCCCGACTCTCGAGATAGGCGCGCTGCAGATGCGTCGCGACGGACCCGGCTCCGGCCCGCAGCGCGACCTGCTGAACCTCAAGTATCATCTCGGCAAGATGTTGCGACAGGCCGGCGCGAAGTTCGGATTCGAAGCTGGCTTGGGCGGCTGGCAGGCCCGGCGGCGAGGTTTCGTGCGAGATGCTCATAGGCGGGGGTCCCCAAGAGTGGTGGAAGACGAGCGACAGATTGAGTGCACGTCTTTAAGTTGTATCGTGATAACCAATGGTTGTTTTTATGTCTACGACTGGAAGCCGCGACAAAAGATTTTTGCACCGAAGGTGCAGGTCGCGCGCCCGCGTAATGAGGGGTTCTGCCACGGCAGCGCATGGCATCGCGGCGTTTGACAGCCGTTTTTGCTTCCACCATGTTCGGGGCCAATCCGTGAGGTGATCTCCCGGCGCACCGTCCGAGACCCCTTCGCGATCTTCCAAATTTTCAACGGGATGACCCTGTGCCCAGCAACCTCGTGATCGTGGAATCGGCTGCCAAGGCCAAGACGATCGAAAAGTACCTCGGCCGTGACTACAAGGTGCTCGCGTCCTACGGCCACGTCCGCGATTTGCCGTCGCAAAACGGCTCGGTCGACCCGGAGCAGGATTTTTCCATGATCTGGGAGGCCGACGCGCGGTCGCGGAAAATCCTCACCGAGATCACGAAATCCCTCAAGGACGCCGACACGCTGTATCTCGCGACTGACCCGGATCGCGAGGGAGAGGCGATTTCCTGGCATATCCTCAAGCACCTCGAGGAGAAAAAGAAACTCAAGGGCAAGGATGTGCATCGCGTCGCGTTCAACGCGGTGACCAAGACGGCCATCCAGCAGGCGCTGGCGAGCCCGCGCGAAATCGATCAGCCGCTGGTGTCGGCCTATCTGGCGCGGCGGGCGCTCGACTATCTTGTCGGCTTCAATCTCTCTCCGGTGCTCTGGCGCAAGCTGCCAGGCTCACGCTCGGCCGGACGCGTGCAATCGGTCTCGCTGCGTCTGATCTGTGATCGCGAAGACGAGATCGATGCGTTCAAGACAGATGAATACTGGACGATCATTGCCGCGCTGAAAGCCGGCGACGGTGCAGCACTGCAGGCACGGCTCACCGCCATCGAGGGAAAGAAACTCGAGAAGCTGAGCATCGGCACAGAAGATACGGCACATGCGATCCGCGACGCGTTGCCGACGGACGCCACGCGCTATCGTGTCACCAATGTCGAGAGCAAGGCGCAGCGGCGCAACCCACAGCCGCCGTTTCGCACCTCGACGCTGCAACAGGAAGCCTCGCGCCGCTTCGGATTTTCCGCAAGCCGGACGATGCAGATTGCGCAGAAACTCTATGAGGGTGTCGATCTCGGCGGCGAGACTGTCGGGCTGATCACCTACATGCGGACGGACGCGGTGCAGATTGTGCCCGAGGCGATCACATCGTGCCGTGACGTGATCCAAAAGACTTACGGTGAGCGCTACCTGCCGAAGGAGAGCCGTGACTACAAGACGAAGGCGACGAACGCGCAGGAGGCGCATGAGGCGGTGCGTCCGACCTCGCTGCATCGCCGCCCGGATCATGTTGCCAGTCATCTCGATGCAGATGGCAAGAAACTCTATGAGTTGATCTGGAAGCGGACGATCGCGAGCCAGATGGCCAGTGCGGAACTTGAGCTTACGAAGGCGCTGATCGAGGCGAAGGGCAGCGACGGCAAGACCTACGAGTTTCAGGCGAACGGATCGGTCGTCACGTTCGACGGCTACTACAAGGTCTACGAAGAGAGCCGCGATGACGACGCGGATGACGACGAGTCACGTCGCCTGCCCAAGTTGACCAAGGGCGATGCGCTTGGCTGCGACGGCATTGAACCGAAGCAGCACTTCACTCAGCCGCCGCCACGTTACACCGAGGCGACGCTCGTCAAACGGATGGAAGAGCTCGGCATCGGGCGGCCTTCGACGTACGCATCGACGATCGCAACGCTCCGCGACCGCGATTATGTGACGATCGACCGGCGACGGATTTTTCCGCAAGACAAGGGGCGGCTCGTCACCGGCTTTCTGAAAAGTTTCTTCGCGAAGTACGTCCAGTATGACTTCACGGCCGGGCTCGAGAACCAGCTCGATCTGATCTCGGATGACAAGCTCGAGTGGAAAGCCGTGCTGCGCGACTTCTGGAAGGACTTTTCGCACCAGATCGATGACGTGAAGGATCTGCGCGTTTCCGAAGTGCTCGATGCGCTGAACGAGTTGCTGGCACCGCATGTTTTTCCTCCCCGCGAAGACGGGAGTGATCCGCGATCCTGCCAGTCGTGTGACGATGGACGCCTCAGCTTGAAAGTCGGGCGCTTTGGCGCGTTCATTGGCTGCTCGAACTATCCGGACTGCCGGTTTACCCGTCAGTTCTCGGACAGCGGGGATGGTGCCGACGCGCAGATCAGCCCGGATGGCAAGCTGCTTGGAGAAGACCCGGAAAGCGGGCTTGACGTCACGCTGCGCACCGGTCGTTTCGGGCCGTATGTTCAGCTCGGTGAGCCGGTGGAGAAGGAAAAGCCGAAACGCGCATCGCTGCCGAAGGGGCTCGCGGTAGACGACGTCACGCTTGAGAAAGCGCTTCAGTTGTTGAGCCTGCCGCGTCATGTCGGCGATCATCCCGAGACCGGGAAGCCGATCAGCGCCGGGATCGGGCGCTATGGTCCTTTCGTGCTGCATGACGGGATGTACGCCAACCTCGATACCCCTGAGGAGGTTTTTACCGTTGGCCTCAACCGCGCGGTGTCGGCGCTCGCTGACAAAGCCGCGGGCAAGGGACGTCGGCGCGGGCAGCCCGCCGCGCTTAAGTCGCTCGGTGATCACCCGAACGGCGGCAAGATCGAAGTGTTCGAAGGTCGTTACGGCCCATACGTGAAGCACGAGAAGACGAACGCCACGATCCCGAAAGACCGCAAGCCGGACGAAATCACGCTTGAGGAGGCGATCAAGCTCGTCGATGAGCGCGCAGCCAAGGCACCGGCGAAGAAGAAAAAGGCGCCCGCCAAGAAGAAGGCCGCGCCGAAAAAAACGGCGACTGCCAAGAAGGCACCAGCGAAGAAAGCGGCAACCGCGAAGAAACCGGCAGCCAAGAAGCCCGCTGCCAAGAAGGCGGCGCCGAAGAAAGCCGTGGCGGCAGATGCCGATGCGAAGGAGTAATGGTGCCGCGCTTGCTTCCGCTCTTTGTGCCGTCCACTGATCTGCGACGGACCACGTGACTGACGAAACCAGTGACAATGATGGCGCGGCGCGACCTACGCAGGCGGGCAAGCGGGTCCGCCGCTCTCGCGTTGGAAATGCGGGGAACGGCCCCTCTGCGGATGGTGTGGACAAAGACAGTACATCGACGACCTCCACACCGAAGTCGCCCTCTTCCGGCAAGTTGCGAAAGTCTTCCAGGAAAGGGCCGCGCGCAGCACTGCCAAGCCGCGATGAAGTCCTGACATTTATCTCCGAAAGCGACGGCAAGGTTGGCAAGCGAGAGATTGCCCGCGCCTTCGGCATTCGCGGGACCGACAAGATCGGGCTGAAGGCGCTGCTGAAAGAGATGGCGGAGGATGGCCTGTTGAAAGGCAACCGCAAGCGCCTGCGTGAGCCGGGCAAGCTGCCTCCTGTCACCGTGCTCCAGATTGTCGAGCGCGAGGACGACGGGGAGTTCATCTGCGTTCCGGCGACATGGGATACCGAAGAGGCACCCATGCCGCGCGGTCTGATCGCCGAGGATCGCGGCGCGGGCGACGGGCTCGCCGGTTTGGGTGATCGGGTGCTCGCGTATGTCGATCGCTTTGATGCGGCGGATGACGCCGGTCTCACCTTCTCCGCCCGCGTCATCCGCAAGCTGCCGCGTGACACCCGCCAACTTCTCGGCATTTTTCGCAGCCACGCGTCGCGCGCCGGCGGTTCGATCGAGCCGGTCGAGCGCAAGAACCTGCGATCGCACGGTGTTGAGGGTGACGATACCGGCGGTGCGCAGGATGGAGATCTGGTGCGCTTTGAGCTGGCAGGGAACCGACGCCTCGGGCCGCCGCGCGCACGCATTACCAGCGTGCTCGGCAACCCGGATGACCAGCGTCAGATCAGCCTGATCGCCGTGCATGCACATGGCATTCCGGAGACCTTCCCCCAGGCCGCGCTTGATGAGCTGGAGACGCTTGCGCCGCTGGATGTCGAAGCCCGGGACGATTTGCGCGACATCCCGCTGATCACGATCGATCCGCCGGATGCGCGTGATCACGACGATGCGGTGTGGGCCGCGCCGGATGACAATCCGGACAATACAGGCGGGTGGATTGTCGTCGTGGCGATCGCGGATGTCGCACATTATGTGCGGCCCGGCAGCGCGCTCGACCGGTCTGCGCTCGAACGCGCGAATTCGGTGTATTTCCCGGATCGGGTCGTCCCCATGCTTCCGGAAAAAATTTCCAACGATCTGTGCTCGTTGCGGGAGAATGAAGAACGCCCCTGCCTTGCGATCCGCATGTGGTTTTCGGCATCGGGGAAGAAAATTCGCCATCGGGTGATGCGTGGCATCATGTGCAGCCGGGCAAAACTTTCTTACGTCGAGGCGCAAGCGGCAATCGATGGCAGACCAGGACCTGCCGCGGCACCCTGGCTCAAGCCCGTGCTCCAGCCACTCTGGGCGGCCTATGCCGTTTTGCGCGAGGCGCGGGAGAAACGCTCACCGCTCGATCTTGATCTCCCGGAACGCAAAATCGGGATTGGCGATGATGGCATGGTCGCAAGCATCACCGTGCCCGAGCGACTGGATGCGCATCGCCTGATCGAGGAGTTCATGATCCAGGCGAATGTCGCGACCGCAGAAATCCCGGAGGGCCTCGAGTTTTTCAGGCTCCGGCGCTGGGTGCACGCGGTACACGAGTGGATGTCGCCGGGTCTCCAGGATTTC
>JBCAXC010000194.1:0-5218 GCA_038534255.1 Pseudomonadota bacterium | reverse complement strand
CGACGCCGACGCCATGCACGTCCGCCTTGCCGACGAGAGTGTCTGCATTGGCCCGCCCTCCGCGACAGACAGCTATCTGAACATCCCCTCAATCCTCGCGGCCTGCGAGATTACGGGCGCGAATGCCGTGCACCCTGGCTACGGTTTTCTCTCCGAGAACGCGCGCTTCGCCGAAATTCTTGAAGAGCACAAGATCACATTCATCGGCCCGACGTCCGAGCATATCCGCGTGATGGGCGACAAGATCATGGCCAAGGAGACCGTCAAGGCGCTCGGCATTCCCGTTGTGCCCGGCTCTGACGGTGGCGTGACGAGTGACGAGGAAGCCTATGCGGTGGCCGATGCGATCGGTCTACCGGTGATCGTGAAGGCCTCGGCAGGAGGCGGTGGTCGCGGCATGAAAATCGCGCGGACGCGTGAGGAGTTGCCCGTCGCGCTCGCGACAGCGCGCAGCGAGGCGAAGGCCGCGTTTGGCGATGACACGCTCTACATCGAAAAATTCCTCGGCCAACCGCGCCATATCGAGGTGCAGGTGTTTGGTGACGGGCAGGGGGGTGGCATCCATCTTGGCGAGCGGGACTGTTCGCTCCAGCGGCGCCACCAGAAGGTGTGGGAAGAGGCGCTGTCGCCGGCGTTGAACGAGGCGCAGCGCGCGGAGATCGGGGCGACCTGTGCTACGGCGATCGCCGATCTTGGGTATCGCGGGGCCGGCACCATCGAGTTCCTGTACGAGGACGGCGGGTTCTATTTCATCGAGATGAACACGCGTCTGCAGGTCGAACACCCGGTCACGGAAATGATCACCGGGCTTGATCTGGTCATTGAGCAAATCAGGGTGGCTTCGGGTGCCAAGCTGAGTGTTTCGCAGGACGAGGTGACCTTCAGCGGTCACGCGATCGAGTGTCGGATCAATGCGGAACATCCTGAAACCTTTGCGCCGTCACCCGGTCGGATCAGCTATTTCCATCCGCCTGGCGGGCTCGGCGTACGGGTCGATAGCGGCATTTACCAAGGCTATGCGATCCCGCCGTACTACGACAGCCTGATCGGCAAGCTGATCGTGCATGGCAAGACGCGCAACGAGTGCATGATGCGGCTGCGCCGGGCGCTGGGTGAGGCAGTGATCGATGGCATCGATACGACAATCCCGCTGTTCGAGCGGCTGATCAACGAGCCCGATATCGTAAACGGCATGTACGACATTCACTGGCTCGAAAAGTTTCTCGAAAATTCGAGCGATCCGGCGTAAGCTAACCGCCTGAGTTGGCGTTGTATTTGCGTTTCGTACGGTATGAGTTCTCTCAACGACATTATGATCGAGATCACGCCTCAGGTGCTCCTGAAGGCGTACTCCTGCGGCATCTTTCCGATGGCGGAAAGTGCGGACGATCCAGCCCTCTACTGGATCGAGCCGAAAGAGCGGGGCATCCTGCCGCTTGATCAGATTCATCTGCCGCGTCGGCTTGCGCGCACCTTGCGCTCGGAACGTTTCGAGATCCGCGTTGATCATGACTTCAACGCCGTGATCGATGGCTGTGCCGCCGTGCGATCCGGCCGCGAGAGCACCTGGATCAACGCGCGCATCCGCCAGCTCTACACAGGTCTGTTCGATCTTGGACACTGCCACACGGTTGAGGCATACGAAGACGGCAAGCTGGTTGGCGGGTTGTACGGCGTTCACGTCGGGGCTGCGTTTTTCGGCGAGAGCATGTTTTCGACGACGCGCGACGCCAGCAAGGTGGCGCTCATGTACCTCGCGGCGCGGCTCATCGCGGGCAACTTCAACCTGCTTGATACGCAGTTTGTGACTGACCACCTCAGCCAGTTCGGGACGATTAACGTACCCCGGCACAGCTTTCAGTGCAGGCTGACCGAGGCGCTCGCCTATGACGCTGATTTCTGGGCGGCGGATCGCGATCTCACTGGCGATGATGTCGTCGCCCTGGTCCGCGATGGGGCGTCGGTGGCTCCCGAGGCGGCGATTACGGCGGCTTGATCGCTGCGTCCCAACAGGGACGCCATCTGAAGAATTCGGATCGTTCGAGTTACCGGCGCCGCTTTCGCCGCCGACGGCGTTTGCGTTTGGACTTCTTGCCGATCACCTTTTGGACTTCCCGATCAACCAGCTTCTGGTCAACGCCTGAGCATCCAGTGAGCCAGACGTCGAACACCGGGTGTTCCACCGAGTTCACGCCGGGGCTTTCCGCAAACATCCAGCCAGAGAAAATACGCCGCTCACTACCATCGAGCTTGATCTCGGTGACTTCAACGAAGGCGGTGGTCTTTGGTGGCTCTGTCGGTGGGCGCGAGTAACAAACCCTCGGTGTGATCTTGAGCGCGCCGAATTTCGACGTGTCGTCCAGTCCGACCTCGAGCTTGGAAATCCGGGCTGTCACTTTGTCGAGTGCTGCGAACACGGCCGTCGGGTTCTCAAGCCGTCGCGCGTCGGCGACGTTACTTGGAACAAGCGCCATGAGCGCACCGACGACGAAACCCGTCCACATCGTACGCAGAGATACGCCGTTGAAGGGCGCACCGCGACCGGTGAGCTGACGTGCAAGAGTGAGCATGGGCGTCGTCTTTATTGGCAAAGGCCGTGAGTGGGCAGGAAGCTCGCCGCGATTCGTTGTCGACGCGAAAAATGTCACCGCCACGGCGTTCGCGCAACTGATCGGTGTCGGGTCCACATTGGGTCTGTGCGCGTCAGGCGCTGCCGCCCGGTGTCCACGGCACATAGTCGGTGTTGCCCTTGTCGTCGGCAGAAGCGTCCGTGTTCAGCAAACTGCCCTTTGGGCGATAGGCATCGGGTGTGCCGGTCATGTTCGGTTGGTGCGGCTTCTGCCATGAACGGCGCAGATAGCCCTTGTCGTCGGGCAGCTCGTCGGTCGTGTGATGCAGCCAGCCATGCCATTCAGGTGGTACGGTCGTCGGGTCCGACACGTCGGCGTACGTTACCCAGCGCCGCGGGACGCCGAGCGGGCCGATGCCCTTGCGCTGGCGATAGTAAGTATTGCCGAAGCTGTCCGTGCCGACGGCTTCCCCGTGGCGCCAGGTGAAAAACCGGGTCCCGATCGTGTTGCCGGTCCACCACGCGAAGATCTGCTTGAAGGTGCTCATCGGGCGCGCTGCCTTGCCGTGATCGTGGATTGCTGCCGCGGAACGGACCCGCAATGCCAAGTTTTCCCGAGGTTCGCCGTATCGCATTGCGCATCGCGTCGTGTCCAGCGATGCACCCCCGATTTCGGTGCGCGTACGCAGATGTCGCGGTTGTGTTGAAGCTGCCAGACGACATCTAGCGATGTTGCTTTTTGGCAGCGCCGCGGGTGTTTCGCGTGATGCCGAGTTTCCCACGTTTTTGCCACAGGATCGTCACAGTGCGCTACCAGCTGCACTAGATGTAGTATGTCTATGGCGCCGTTCACCCAACCAGTGGACGTTTTCGTTGATGCTGCATTTGATCGGGGTTTGGGAATCACAGATACCCAGATGTGTCGGCGGCGACGCGACGTGCGTCCGGTCGGGGGAACGGTTTTTCTCATTCAGGCGTGCCGCAATCAGCCAGTCGGTTCTTGGCGCTGCGGGCAGGGGGCTGCGCACCACGTCTCGGTTTTTATCACAGTAGCGGGCCCTGCGGCCCGTGACAGCGGGCATCGCCTCAACCGGTGCGCGCGCGAACATGTGTGTCCTGCGTAACGGCGCATCTGGCGAGGGAGAGCTCGCTCAGGCGCGTTGCATCCAATCACCATCCGGACGCTGCGCGCACCGCGCCGTCTGCAAGAAGACACTGCTGAGGGGCAACCATGCGGATTGATCGCATTTTCACGAAGTCGGGAGAATCTCCGTACGCCGCGCTCGAATTTCGGGCGACGACGAGCGAGATCAAGAACCCGGACGGTTCCGTTGTTTTTCGTCTTGAAGACTTTGATGTGCCTGCGCACTACAGCCAGGTTGCTGCGGACATTCTCGCGCAAAAATATTTTCGCAAGGCTGGTGTCGCCGCACGCCTGAAGAAGGTTGAGGAGCCGACGGTTCCTTCGTGGTTGTGGCGCAGTGTGCCGGATGAAGCGGCTTTGGCTGAGCTGCCCGAAGACGAGCGCTATACGTCGGAAGCGGATGCGCGGCAGGTTTTCAATCGCCTTGCCGGTACTTGGACGTACTGGGGATGGAAAGGTGGCTATTTTTCCTCCGAAGAGGATGCGCGTTCCTTCCACGACGAGCATTGCTACATGCTCGCCAACCAGATGTGCGCGCCGAACAGCCCGCAGTGGTTCAACACCGGTCTGCACTGGGCCTACGGCATTGACGGTCCGGGCCAGGGACACAGCTACGTCGACTTTGAAACCGGCAAGCTGACACGCTCGACCTCTGCCTATGAGCATCCGCAGCCGCACGCCTGCTTTATCCAGTCGGTGGATGATGATCTGGTGAGCGAGAACGGCATCATGGATCTCTGGGTCCGTGAGGCACGTCTCTTCAAGTATGGCTCGGGCACTGGCTCCAACTTCTCCGCTTTGCGCGGCGAGAACGAACCGCTCTCGGGTGGAGGAAAATCCTCCGGCCTGATGAGTTTCCTCAAAATTGGTGACCGTGCGGCCGGTGCGATCAAGTCCGGCGGCACGACCCGTCGTGCAGCGAAAATGGTCGTTGTCGACATCGATCACCCGGATATTGAGGCCTACATCGACTGGAAGGTGAACGAGGAGCAGAAGGTTGCCGCGCTCGTCACCGGATCGAAGATTTGCGCTGAGCGCCTGACGGCTGTGATGAAAGCCTGCGTCAACTGTGAAGCGGACGGCGACCAGTGTTTTGAACCGTCAAGCAACCCGGCGCTGAAACGCGAGATCAAGGCCGCCCGCAAGGCGCTGGTGCCGGATAACTATATCCAGCGTGTGGTCCAGTTTGCGCGTCAAGGTTTCGAAGAAATCGAATTCAAGACCTATGACACCGATTGGGACAGCGAAGCATACCTTACGGTTTCCGGCCAGAACTCGAACAACTCGGTGCGTGTCACGGATGCGTTCCTCGAGGCCGTCGAGAAGGATGCCGACTGGGATCTGATTGGTCGTATTTCCGGCAAAACGGTGAAGACCGTTGGCGCTCGGGAAATCTGGGACAAGGTCGGCCATGCGGCGTGGGCCTGCGCCGATCCGGGCATCCAGTTCCACACCACGGTCAACGACTGGCACACCTGCCCGCAGTCCGGCCAGATCAACGCTTC
>JBCAXC010000193.1:0-5244 GCA_038534255.1 Pseudomonadota bacterium | reverse complement strand
CGGCTCGATGCTGCGTGGTGTCAGCTTCGGTAGCCGTCCGTGACGCCTGTCGCGGAGAAAATGACATCGCCGTTCGCAAGGTCGTTCATCGCGTACTTCCGGTTGATGTCGTCTATGCCGATCGCGGCGACCCGCTTGGCGTCGTCATCTTTCATCGGATGCAGGCGGGTCTGGATCTGGCCTCCGATGCAGCGCAGCGCTGCCGCTGCCAGAACACCCTCTGGCGCGCCTCCGACGCCCATGTAGATATCGATCCCGGTCTCTTGCGGATTGGTCGTGTGGATGACCCCCGCAATATCACCATCACCGATTAGTTTGACGGCCGCTCCGGTCTCGCGGACCGCGGAAATCAGATCGGCATGGCGCGAGCGATCCAGGATACATGCGGTCAACTCATTGACCTTGCAGCCCTTTTCCTTCGCCAGCGCGTTCAGGTTGTCGGCCGGCGATGCATCAAGATCCACGACACCTTCGGAATAGCCCGGGCCGACCGCGATTTTATTCATGTAGATGTCCGGCGAGTGGAGGAGCGATCCGCCCTCGGCCATCGCGAGAACTGCGAGGGAGTCCGGCAGTGCCTTGGCGCAGATCGTCGTGCCTTCGAGCGGATCGACGGCAATATCAACGTCCGGGCCGTTGCCGGTACCAACCTCTTCGCCGATGAACAGCATCGGCGCTTCATCGCGCTCGCCTTCGCCGATTACGACGCGGCCGGCGATATCGAGGATGCTCAGCTGACGGCGCATGGCATCCACAGCGGCCTGATCCGCAGACTTTTCGTCTCCCTTGCCGCGCAAACGGGCCGCGGCGATCGCGGCCTGCTCGGTCACGCGCACGATCTCCAGCGTCAGTACGCGGGCGAGAACGCCTTTTTGTTGAGACATTTCAAAGTCCTTCTTCGCTCTGGCGCATCAGCCACGAGGGCGTGCGCAAATTCTTCACTCTGCGGGCCTGCGGACGCTGCGGCGGTCAGCCCTGCGCCGATGCGAAACGTTCGATCCGGATCATCTGAGGTGCGCCCACAATGTGTCCGTCGCCCTCAATGCCTGCGAGCGCCTCGCGGATCGCGGCTTCGGTCGTCTCATGCGTGATCATGACCACTTCCGCTACGTCTTCCTCCGCACCGCGCGCCGGATCATCCGCGGTAGGGACCTGACGCTGGACAATGCTCTCGAGGGAGACATTTTGCGCAGCCATCCGGGTTGCGATTGCAGCAAACGCGCCAGTGCGGTCGCGAACGGAGAGCCGGATGTAATATCCGCCCTCGTGAGCCCGCATCGGGCCACGGACGCTTGGCTTCAAGCGTTCTGCGGCCGTTACGAAGGCAGGCGTGATCTCTCCGCGGGCAATGTCACAAATGTCGCTGATGACGGACGAGGCTGTCGCGCCACCGCCGGCGCCCGGACCAACGAGGAGTACGCTTCCAACGGGTTCAGCCTCGATCGCGACGCAGTTGGTAACGCCGTTGACGCCAGCGATCGGGGCCGTAACGGGCACCATGGCCGGATGGACGCGCTGCTCAATGCCCGCTTCGGTCTGAAGCGCGACGCCCAACAGTTTGATCTGGTAGCCGAGTTCACGTGCCGCCTCGACGTCATCGCTCGTGATGCTCTCGATCCCCTCGACGTAAACGTTGTCGAAGGCCACCTCTGTTCCGAACGCGAGGCTCGTCAGCAGCGCCAGCTTGTGGGCGGCATCGAAACCGCCGATGTCGAACGTCGGATCGGCTTCGGCATACCCCGCAGCCTGGGCTTCAGCGAGGATTGTCGCGAAGTCGCCGCCCTCAAACGTCATGCGGGACAGCATGTAGTTGCATGTGCCGTTAAGGATTCCAAAGAGGCGGGTGACGCGGTTGGCGATCAGGCTTTCGCGCATGGTCTTGATGACCGGGATGCCGCCTGCGACGGCCGCTTCAAACTTGAGAGAGAGGTCGTGGCTCTCCGCGCGGGCGGCGAGCGCGGTACCGTGATGTGCGAGCAGCGCCTTGTTGGCGGTGACGACGTGCTTCTCCGCATCAAGGGCCGCCTCAACCGATTGGCGCGCGACACCCTCTTCGCCTCCGATCAGCTCCACATAGACGTCAATCTGGTCGCTCGTCGCGAGCGCGATCGGATCATCAAACCACGTGACGTGATCCAACGACACGCCCCGGTCGCGACTGCGGTCGCGGGCGCTCACGGCCGTGACGACCAGCTCGCGGCCCAACGTTTCGCTGAAGTGGGCCGCCCGCTCGTTCAGGATCGACAGCGCAGCCGCACCGACGGTACCGAGGCCCGCAACTCCCAGTCGCAACTGATTGCCCATGTGTGCGCGTGTCCAAATGGCTGATCACGAGTGAGAACCCGTCGAAGCGCACTCGGGATGATTCGACAACGCTGCGGGCTTTTGCAGGCGGGGTTATGCCTGCTTTCCCTGCGGGAGGCGAGCGAAAGACGAGCCTGCGCGCGGCCGATGCGGCAACGTTCTAGCTGTCGGTTTCGGTGGACGTCTGCAGGAGGGGTTTGGCAGCGGTGCCACGTCCGGATGACGCGTCGGGCGCGCCCTGCAGATCCCGGATCACCGCCTTCTGCTCTGCCGGGCTCAACGTCTTTTGCTCGATCCGGTTGATGTCCGATGTGCTCGGATACAGCAGACTGCCGCCGGCGCAGCCCGACACTGTGAGTGCCGCCATACAGGCGAGCCAAATCCCCGCTCGGGTTGGCCGGTGTCCGGGTCGGCGCGAACTGTTTCGTATCTGGATCAATTGTGTGCCGTGGTTCTGGGCAGGCCACGCTATGGTACTGTGCGAGTTGGTGGTGCGTATAGTTGATTCGACTGCGCGACCGGGGCGGTCAGCGGCCACGACGTCGGCGTGGCGCGGCAGCGATGGACCGTCGCCGCAACGTTCAGCAGATGACAGCATCGGAATTGAGCAGCCTGATGACCGAGCGAACCGCAGCGCAAGACACTGGCGCGACAGAGCACGATTTCACCGACTTCGATCCCGAGTTGTTTGCTCGCAATCTGGCGCGCTTCGTCGATGACGGCGGCCGTTTGTTGGGCGCCGTGACGCAACGCTCACAAGATGTGCCGGCGCAGGTCAACCAGAGCGATAGTGTCGGCCATATCGCCTCGCTGTTTGCCGAGGTGGCGCAAGCGTGGATGGAGCGGCCCGACGCGTTCGCCGAGGCGCAGGGAGCGCTGATGCGGCGGTATGCCGATCTCTTCACGACGATGGGGGAGCGGCTCAACGGTGCGCCGGTAGACGACGTGGCAACCCCTTCGCCGGGTGACAAACGCTTCCGCGATGAAGACTGGTCAGCCAATCCCTACTTCGATTTCTGGAAGCAGGCGTATCTCATTACGTCCGACTGGGCTCAAAACCTCGTCGAGAACAGTGCTGGACTTGAGGATCACACCAGGCACAAGGCCTCGTTTTATCTCCGCATGCTGACAAGCGCGATTGCGCCGACAAACTTTCCGGCAACGAACCCCGAGGTCGTGCGTGAGACGATCCGCACGAGCGGAGAAAATCTCATTAGCGGGATGGGGCTGCTCGCAAAGGATCTGGAGCGCTCCGACGATGTGCTGAGGATCTCCCAAACAGATAGCACCGCCTTTGCTGTTGGTGAGAATCTTGCCCTGACGCCAGGCAAGGTCGTTTTTCAGAACAAGCTCTTCCAGCTGATCCAGTATGCGCCTGCTACAGACACTGTCCACGCCAAGCCATTTCTCCTTGTGCCGCCGTGGATCAACAAATTCTATGTTCTCGATCTGACGCCCGAAAAATCATTCATTCGCTATGTTGTCGCGCAGGGTTTCACGGTGTTTGTCATCTCGTGGGTCAACCCGGATGCGTCTCTCGCCGACACCACGTTCGAAGACTACATGCGCAAGGGCATCCTGAAGGCCGCGCATGTGGCGTCAGAAATCTGCGACGGAAAAAAATGCAACGTGCTCGGCTATTGTGTCGGCGGTACGCTGCTCGGCACGACGCTCGCCTGGCTTGCAGCCGGCAAGCGCAATCGCCGCAACCGACCGTTCGCCTCGGCGACGTTCCTGACGACGCAGCTCGACTTTACATCGGCCGGTGATCTGCAGGTGTTTGTCGATGAAGACCAGATTTGCGCGCTTGAGGAAACGATGGATGAGCGCGGATATCTCGACGGATCGAAAATGGCCGGCGCGTTCAACATGCTGCGTCCGGGCGACCTGATCTTTCCGTACGTCGTGAACAATTATCTCCTCGGCAAAAAGCCGTCGTCATTTGACCTGCTGTTCTGGAACCAGGATTCAACGCGGATGCCGCGCGCGAACCACCTCTTTTATCTGCGGGAGTTTTACCAGAACAACCGGCTGGCGAAGGGCGAGATGACGTTCGGCGGGCGTGATCTCGATCTCGGTGCGGTGGATATTCCGATCTATGAACTTGCCGCACGCGAGGACCACATCGCCCCGCCCGGCTCGGTCTATACAGGCGCACGGCTGGTTTCCGCTGACGATGACAACGTGACCTATGTGCTCGCGGGCTCCGGTCATATTGCCGGGGTCGTCAATCCGCCTGCAAAGAACAAGTATCAGTACTGGACGAACCCGGACGGTCTGACCGCACCAGATTATGTGGGCTGGCTCGAGGGTGCAGAGGAGACCGCCGGATCATGGTGGCCACACTGGATCGACTGGTTGCGCAAGCAATCGGGGAAGCAGGTTCCTGCGCGCGTGCCCGGCGTCGGCCCGTTCGACGCGATCGAGGATGCGCCAGGCTCGTACGTCCGGGTTCCGTCCTAGGCATTCTATCGGAGATAACTCCATGACGCCTCGCGTTCAGTTCGACCATCTGGTTGTCGCGTGTGACACGCTGGAGATCGGCGTGGACTGGGTGCGTGAGCGGATCGGCGTCACGGTTCCGACCGGCGGGCAGCATGCGCGGATGGCGACACACAACCATGTCGGGCGGATCGGGGAGAATATTTTCCTCGAGATCATCGCGATCAATCCCCATGACAAACCGGAGCGCACCCGATGGTTTGCGCTCGATACTGAGGAGGTCCAAGCGCAGCTCACGCGCGATGGCGCCTTCCTCCATCACTGGGTGGTGAACAGCAGCGACATCGCGGCAACCTGTGCCGACGCGGAGCATGACCCGGGGCCGCCGATCCCGATGAGCCGGGGGACGCTCAACTGGCAGATCGCGGTTCGGGCTGACGGGGTGCTCGCGCGCAACGGGTTGATCCCGACCGTGATCGAATGGCCGCCCGGCATCAC
>JBCAXC010000192.1:0-5245 GCA_038534255.1 Pseudomonadota bacterium | reverse complement strand
GAATCTCACTCTACCGCCGTCGCTTGCGTCGTCAGATCGGCGCCCTGAAGAGCGGCTCGGAGCCTCCACAACCCCACCGCATCGCCGCGCAATCGGTCCGCACCTATGGCCAGGACACCATCCTGCATTTCCCTCCACGCCACACTGGAGACGCCGGCAAAGGAGATCGTGCGGATGTCGCCGCCATCGGCTTAGCCGTGCTCGACATCGCATTCACGCACGAAGCCGAACCCAATGCCGCGCGAGATGCCGGGATCATCGCGGACCTGAAAGCGCTCGAGCGCGACGGTTATGATGCCTCCGCGCTGGACCAAGCAACAGACGCGGCGCCATGACCGTAAAAGTTCACATCAAGAACAATCGTTGGGCCGAAGGGTCGTTTCCCAACACGCCGGAAGGCGAAGACGTCTTCACGATCACAAGCGAGCGCTTTGACGCAGCTCTCGCAGACTTTCCCGACATAAAGGACAAGCTGACCTGCGTCGTCGACTGGGACACCGACAACTTCACAAGCTCCATGCAGGATGCAGATGTACTCCTGACGTGGGATCTCCCAATGGACGGTCTTGCGGACGTCGCTCCCTCCCTAAAATGGATCCACTGCATCGGCGCCGGCGTTGAGCACATGTTGCCGATGGATTGGCTGCCATCGCACGTCACGCTGACGAACAATAAAGGTGTGCATGCGGCCAAGGCTGGGGAATTCGGTCTGATGGCCGTGTTGATGCTCCACTCGAAGATCCCGGCGATCGTCACCAATCAGCGCAATGCGGTCTACGACTCTCTCTATGCATCACCCATCGCGGGCAAGACCCTCGTCGTGCTTGGCACAGGCAGCCTTGGCGGTTCCGCGGCCAAGAAAGTGCAAGCGCTCGGCGTGCACGTCGTTGGCGTCAACCGCAGCGGCCAGCCAGTCGACGGATGTGACGAGGTCGTCACCGTGGCCGATCTCGATACGCAGTTGCCGCGCGCAGATTTTCTGCTCATTGCCACGCCGGATACCCCGGAGACGCGCGGTTTGATGGATCCGCAACGCCTCGATCTCCTGAAACCTGGCGCCGGTATCATCAACATCGGCCGCGAGGCTGTCATGGACTATGCGGCCCTGTGCGAACGCCTCGAAAGCGGGCGGATCGGGGGCGCCATACTCGATGTGTTCGACCCTGAACCCATCGCGAAAAACTCCCCCCTCTGGCACACGCGCAACCTAATCATCACGCCGCATGTCTCGGCAGACGACGGGGACGCATACATCCCCCTCACGCTCGGACTTTTCTTCCGCAATATGGAGCTGTTTCTGGCCGGCAAGCCGCTGCTGAACCCGATCGATCCACAGCGCGGCTATTGATCTGTTGCGCAGCCCTTCCAAGAGGGGATACATCCTCTCGCCCCAGCGAGTGGCCCTTTCGCGTTAGGCCGATACCGTCTCAAACTGAGGTCAGCGCGGCGAGACGATCGGCGATTTGATCGAGTGGCAGGACGCTGTCCGGATGATCTCGCACAAGAGCTTCAAGCGGCCTCGACGGGAACTCGGCCGCCGCAGGACATGGCCAGCCTGCTCCACAACGACTTCACGACTGAAGCCGATCTGACGACGCCTAAAGGCGACCCGGAAACCACGTTCTTTGAGAAGGTGTTCGAGACAGTTCGCCATCGCACGTGTGCCAACCTCCCTTCGTTGCCAAGCCGATTATGGCTCAACTTTAGGGAGCCAAGGGCACATAAGCAAAAGCTCCGCAATGCGTTCAAGAAGATCGGGTTCAGCACGTACTGACGTGTGAGATTGGCGCACGCAGCTACCAGCACAGCTAAAACAACGCTAGAGTTGTATGGCTTTCCATTGGAGCCAAACGCCATGACGCTGTCACGCCGCACCGTTCTGACCGGGATCGCTGCATCTGCCTTCAGTGGAACATTGCCTGTTCCTGCCGCCTTCGCGTCGAGAACCGGCGTGAAGCACATCACGGCAAAACCGGGACATGCCATGCTCCTCGAGCCCGGCGAACCGGAAACCCCGATCTGGGGTTATGACGGCCTCGTGCCGGGTCCGGAAATTCGCACGCTACAGGGCGCCCAATTCAACGCTGACCTCCTTAACGCCCTGCCCCAGCCAACGACTATTCACTGGCACGGCATCCGCATCGACAACGCGATGGACGGGGTAGCGGGTCTCACACAAGACGCCGTCGCCCCCGGCGGCGCGTTCCCGTATCGCTTCACCCCGCCGGACGCCGGCACCTTCTGGTATCACCCACACAACCGGACGTGGGAGCAGCTGGCACGCGGGCTTTACGGCGCGTTCATTGTCGAGGAGGAAAATCCGCCCAGGGTCGATCGCGATCACGTCCTGATCTTCGACGACTGGCGGATCGGCGAAGACGGCAAGATTCACGAGGCGAGCCTCGGCAGCTTTCACGACCGGTCGCACGCCGGACGCCTCGGAAACATCCTGACACTGAACGGCGCCCATACCCATGACGTCCCCGTCATGGCGGGCGAGCGCCTGCGCCTCCGTTTGCTGAACGCCTCAACTGCACGTGTCCTCGCGATCGCCTTTCCGGGCCACTCCGCGACGGTCATCGCGCTCGATGGACAGCCCGTCACACCGTTCCCTTTACCGACGGACGGAATACGTCTCGCTCCTGCACAGCGCACCGACGTCATCCTCGATGCAACCGGAGATGTAGGAGGAAAAACGCCCATCGAAGTCAACACAGGTCGCGAGAAGCTGGTCGCCGGTCATGTCGTCTATGACGCGGCAAAGCGGATTCGGCGCGCATCACTGACGGACAGTATCGCTCTTGCACCAAACCCGATGCCAACCACACTACGCAACGAACCGGATACCCTCGTCGAACTCGACATGACCGGTGGCGCGAGGTCGTGGTTCGAGTCTGCCACCTATCGCGGCAAGACCTATGACGTGCGCACACTTGCGCGCGAGCACGGAAAGATGTGGGCGTTCAATGGCATCGCCGGAAAACCTGACAAGCCTCTCGCTCGCTTCGATCTCGGCCAAACCGTCCACATCAAAATCATCAATCGCACCGCATGGCCGCACGCGATGCACTTCCACGGCTACCACGTCCGCGAGGTCGCCCACTCCGCGCGCGCACCGCTGCCACACTGGCGCGACACCGTCTACGTGGCTCGCGAGGAAACCGTGACCGTCGGCTTCCACACCCACAACCCCGGCAAATGGATGCTCCACTGCCACATGCTCGCCCATCAGGCCGGTGGCATGGCGACCTGGTATGAGGTGGGGTGATGTCGCTGTGACAGCTGTTGTCCAATAGCAAACGGACGACGCAATTCTACCCCGCGGCCGATCTCGTCTGTGCTAGACGCGGGCGTCAGCAGGAGCACGGATCGACACGCGAGGCCGGGTTGCAGACGTGGGAGGACGCATGCATTTCACGAAAACACCGATCGAAGGCGCGTATCTGATCGAACTCGATCCTCGTCCGGACGATCGTGGCTACTTTGCGCGAACCATGTGCATGAACGAGTTGGCCGAGTACGGCTTGAACGCCAACTTCGTGCAGCAAAGCATCTCCTGGAACCCGCTAGCCGGAACCTTGCGCGGCATGCACTTTCAGGCCTCACCTCATCTTGAAGACAAGCTCGTCCGGGTGACGCGCGGCGCGTGCTTCGACGTGTTTTTCGACATGCGACCAGACTCACCAAGCTACGGCGAGTCCCACGGCCAGGTTCTCAGCGCGGACAACCATCTCTCGTTTTACATCCCGAAAGGTTGCGCCCACGGCTATCAGATCCTCGAGCCGGACACGGAGGTGTTCTATCAGATGACCGAGGAATATCAGCCGGGCGGCGCGCGGGGCATCGCCTGGGACGATCCGGACGTCGGCATCGACTGGCCAATGACGTTTGACCCGGAGGACCGTCGCCAACTGTCCGAAGCGGATGCCAATCAGCCGTCGTGGGCCGAGTTGCGACAAACCCTTGTTATCTCGTCCGTACCATGAGCGTTGAAGTCCACCCGTCGGCCCACGTCTCGGAGCTTGCCGACCTCGAAGCCTCCACCCGCGGGACGCGCATCGTCATCGGCGCGAACGCGTACATAGACAGCTTTGTCAAAATCAAACCTGCTGGCGGCACCGGTGATGTGATCATCGGCGAGGGCACGTTTATCAATTCCGGTTGTGTCATCTACACCGGCAATGGCGTTGTGATCGGCGAGCATTGCGCAGTGGCGGCCAACTGCACATTCGCATCCACCAACCACGCCTATGCGGACCGCTTCAGACGCATCACGGAGCAAAACTTCCTCCCGAGCAAGGGCGGTATCGTCCTTGGCGATGACGTCTGGATTGGCGCAAACACGGTTTTGCTCGACGGGGCTGCACTCGGAGATGGATGCGTCGTCGGCGCTGGCGCGATCGTTCGTGGCAAACTCGAGAGCTATGGCGTCTACGCTGGATCGCCCTTGCGCCAGATCGGAGAACGCACGTGATGTTCACGGTGCTTGGTGCGAGAGGCTTTGTCGGGAGCCATCTGGTTCGCGCCTTGCGCGCCAACGGTTACGAGGTATTCGCACCTGTGCGGGACGACCCTCAGATCTTCGAGCAGCCCCTCGGGCACGTCCTCTACTGCATCGGGCTGACCGCCGATTTCCGCACGCGCCCGTTTGCGACAGTGGAAGCACATGTGTCCGTGCTCAACCGCGTGCTCGAACATGCGAACTTTACTTCACTGGTCTATCTGTCATCGACCCGCGTCTACTCCGGCGCGACCTCGGGACGGGAAGACGTCACGCTGACCGTCCGGAGCGATGACCCGTCCGATCTCTACAATCTCACCAAGCTCACAGGTGAATCGATCTGCCAAACAAGCGGTCGTGAAAACGTGACCTGCGTGCGGCTGTCCAACGTCATTGGCGAAGACACCGGATCGTCCAATTTCGTCTACGATATCACGCGGGAGGCGCTCGCTGGCCGGATCGACCTGCGCAGCGCTTTGGACTCGGCGAAGGACTACATAGGCGTCGCCGACGTGGCAAAGCTGTTGCCCAAAATCGCCATGCAAAACGTCCACGCACTCTACAATGTGGCCAGCGGTGTCAAAGTGAGTCATAGGCAGATCGTCGAAGCGTTGCGGGGCCTCACCGGCTGTGAAGTCGTCGTCGCGGATGGCGTTCCAACGCTGACGTTTCCAGACGTCGACATAAGCCGCATCGCCAATGAGTTCAGCTTTGAAGCCCGCCCCGTCCTCGAAGATCTGCCCG
>JBCAXC010000191.1:0-5261 GCA_038534255.1 Pseudomonadota bacterium | reverse complement strand
GAACTCGCCCCGTTCCTCGGCGTCGGCGGCAGCAGCCGCACGGAGCGAATTCGGGCAACGCGAGATCGATCCCGCGGATGCCGCTGCCGACGCCGAGGAACGGGGCGAGTTCCACGACGACACGCCGGCCGATGAAGCCGCAGACGAAGCGCCCAGCGAACCGCATGGCTGGGGCAAGAGCACGCTCGCAGCGTTGAAGAAGAAGCTCGGCGGCGACACGGCGGCCGAAGCGGTCACCGACGAGATTACAAAGCTGGTCGAAGAAAACGCCGACCTGAAAGACCGCATGCTCCGCATGGCCGCGGACATGGAAAACCTGCGCAAGCGCACCGAACGCGAGAAAGCCGACACGTCGAAATTCGCCGTCTCACGCTTCGCCGAAGACATGCTGAGCGTCGGCGACAATCTCTCGCGCGCCCTCACCGCCGTGCCGGAAGACATGGAAGACAAGGACGCCGCGCTCCGCACGCTGCGCGACGGCATCGCGATGACCGGCCAGGAACTCGACAGCAAACTCGCAAAACACGGCGTCGTGAAAGACGACCCGAAAGGCGAACTCTTCGACCCCAACAAACACCAGGCCATCTCCCAGATCCCCGACGAAAATGTCCCGGCAGGTCACATCACGGATGTCTTCCAGACCGGCTACATGATCGCCGACCGCGTGTTGCGCCCTGCGATGGTCGTCGTGTCACAAGGTGCGCCGAAGGTGGCTCCGGCAGAGGGGAGTGCGGATGAGGGGGCGGTGACAGGAGAGACGTGACGCGAGGTGGCGGAAACAGTGACTGGCGTATGCAGTTTCCGCTTACGGGCAGATAGCGGCGGCGCAATGCTCGCGAAGATTCTGTCAGCTTTTGACCCACTGCAGACATTTCAGCAGATATGGACGTTGCCGGGAAAACGACGCAGTCGTGGTCGCGGGATCAAATCTTTCGCAATATCTCGATAAGGTTTCGACGCTCGTTCGCCGACACAGGAGTTAGAATTTCGTCGATGACTTGCGATAGTACCGTCTTGACCTCTGTCACGAACAAGCGCCCCTTCTTGGTTAGCTGAATCACGCTAATACGCCCGTCATCAGGGCATCCATGGCGTTCGAGCATTCCCTTGTCTTCAAGCGATTTTATCGCCCGCGTCATTTGTGATTTGTCTCTTCCCATCTGCTCGACAAGTTTGTGCATTGGCGTCGGCTCGATATCCGACAACGTCAGCATGATCATGCCTCCAAATGGTCCGACACGGTCTGTGTCAATCTCTAGGGCTTTCTCGTGCAAATTCGCCGAAATCCGGCGCATGAATCGGTCGACGAGGTATGCGATTTCGTGAGGGTCGCGCATCAATCACCAAATTAGTTGACCATATCCACTAACTGCAATAGTAGACTATATCAACTTATGTCCCCTCGTGACGCAAGGCAAAGTCCGGCTGGACGGGCAAACCTGGAGATTAAGATGACCTCATTGCAAGCGAATGCTCTGAAAGTTGCCGCGGTTTTGTGGGTGGTGTGGGGACTTGTTCATTTGCTTGCCGGCATCATCGTTTTGACAGGAGACGCTACCGCGGGCTTCCAAGCGATCGCAGATGCCGTAACACCCGAGTCGCTGCGCCATGATTACGCTCCAGCCGTCGGAGGGATACTTAATCAACATGGCTGGAACCTGGCTTGGTTTGGTCTGGCGACCGCGATTGGGGCCATCTTTGTTTGGCGGAAGAACCTCACTGCAATATGGGTCACCGGAATGGTAGGTGGCCTCGCTGACCTCGGTTATTTGCTGTTCGTGGATGTTCCCGGCTACGTCCACTTCTTTCCTGGCACACTGATGACGTTCATTTCAGGAACCGCAATTGTCTTGAGTTTTTGGGTATGGATCACAAATCGTAGCAAGGCTTAATCCTGACAACCTGGTGCGAACAAAGGGTTCAATGGGCCGATAGCAGCAGTCTACTGCCCGATCCGGCCGTACTGGCAAGTGTGTGGAGACGATCACAATGAGCGACCTTCAGATGCCGGCGGCACGGGAGTTTGGGTGGCCGTTGAAACCGGTTTCCTCCTCCCTCTTCGATATTTGTAAGCACGACAATGGCCAATTTTGCGTGGTTCTCAATCATGCACTTTTGCGCGGTGTCCGTGCTGAAATGATTCACTGGTGGTTTCTGAATTTCTGCAAGATGAAAGTTCGTCTCCGCGATGTTCCCGGCTATGAAGACAAGGAGGTGCCGGGCTACTGGCTTTGGCATCCGGTTGATCACTTGAGCGCAACGCTAAGTGGTCACCTTGGGACCGGCGGAACTGCAAAAGTCGGCTGCACAATCCACATTCGAGAAGCCATGCAGTACGACGTCTACGGCTGGAAATACCCAGTAGATACCAAACTCAAGGTGTTCTACGTCGGTGAAGATGGCTGGGCCATGGGCAAAGTACTACCGTTTTTCGGTCCCGCCATGTTGTTGCGGATTCATTTCAATGACGTCTTTGAGGGAACCCAGCATCTTGGCGTGCACTACCACTACGAGATTGTCATAGGAGTCTCAGGATCTGGGCTGCTACCGAAGCAGATCAACTCAAAGATTACGGGCAGCTATGGTCCCGACTTCTTCGCGGCCTGGCAACGGCATAATGTGATTGAGGTTGGCACTTTCGAGAATTTCATCCCTGCACTTTACGATCAAAGAAACAAGTCTTCTGGGTTGGAGTATTCCCCTGGAATGAGTTCTGTCGGTGAGGATTTGGCCCCTCAGACGGCGTTCAGCCGTCAGCTCTTTGAGCAACGTCTTCAAAGCTACCGCCAATCGGATGACCCCAGTCGAGAGCAAGGCTACGACAAAGCAAGTTTCCTCTGAGGGTCAGATGTTCGCGCTGAGCACCTTCTGATGCCGCTCTGGCCAGCGCTTGATCGAGCGATGTCGCCTCCTGGCCCAAACCGGAGACAATCGTCCCAAGCGTAGGGCGTCCGCAGCAAACCCAGAAGCGGACCACACCATTCTACCGCTTCACGACCATCTTGCGTGGTGTCGTGCAGAACGCCTCGTATCCCCTCTCCGTAATCAAAACTGTCTCTGTAATCTCGATCGCCCCGTCATCGAGCCAGAGCGCCGGCATGAAGTGGATGGTCATGCCGGGCTGTAGTGGTGTGTCATCGCCGCGACGCAGTGAGATCGTCCGTTCGCCCCAGTCCGGCGGATAGCTGAGGCCGATGGAATAGCCGGTCCGGTTGTCCTTCACGAACCCGCGTGCGCCGAGCGCATCGAAGAACGCGCCCGCCATCTCCCCGCAGGTGACGCCGGGTTTCGCCATTTCCAGCCCGATCTCCGTGGCCTCGAGCACGGCTTTCTCCGCATCGAGATATTTCTGCGGCGGCGTGCCGAGGAAGACGGTGCGGGACTGCGGACAGTGGTAACGCTTGTGGCAGCCGCCGATCTCGAAGAACGCGCTCTCGCCGTCGCGATAGGCGCTGTCATCCCACGTCAGGTGCGGCGCCGTTGCGTCCATGCCACCCGGCACCATGGGCGCAAACGCGGCGTAGTCGCCCCAGTGGCCGTCCGCCCCGCGCGTCGCCGTCGCGAGGATCTCCGCGACCAGCTCGTTCTTCGGCAGCCCCGGCTCGATCATCTCGACAATCTTCGCGTGCATCGCCTCCACGATCCGCGCCGCGCGCCGGATGTAGTCGATCTCCTGTTCCGACTTGATCAGCCGCTGCCAGTTCACCAGCCCGGTCGCATCCTGGAGCGTCGCATTCGGCAAGGTCTGCGCGAGCACGGCGTGCGCCTTGGCCGTGTACCAGTAGTTGTCCATCTCGACGCCGAGCACGCCGCTGTGCCACCCCCGCGCTTCCAGCAGCGTCGCCAAATCCTCCATCGGATGGCATGCGGTCGACTGGACGAAACGGTCGTCATAGCCCGCGATGTCGTCGTGGCTCATGTAGACCGTACGCTTGGCCCCGGCCGCATCGATCCCCCGGCCCCACCAGACCGGATCACCGTCCATCCCGAGCACGACGCCCTGATGGACGTAGAACGACCAGCCATCATAGCCGGTCAACCAGCTCATGTTCGACGGATCGCTCGTCAGCAGCACGTCGATCCCGGCCTCGGCCATGGCGGCACGCGTCTTCGCCAGACGCTGCGCATACTCGTCGAGAGAAAAATTCAGAACAGGTGGGGCCATGGTGCGATGCTCTCCTCAATCTGCGGTGTGCGCGTCGGCCACCGCCGCTCAACTTGTAATCCACGTACCAGCGTGTTCCGCGCGGGCCCGCGCCGTCGCCAGCGTGGCGATTGCCGTGTCCTGAATGCCCGTGCCGGTCAGGTCCGCAACCGTAATATCTTCCGCGGAAAGCCGTCCGGGCGCGTCGCCGGTCAATACGTTGCCGAGTTCGGCAAAACACGCATCCGCCGCGACAGTCCCATCCGCGATTGCCGCGCGTAACTCGCCGCGTTCACGGACCTGCGAGAGGCGATCGGGCACATAACGCGTCGCGCGGTGAACCACATCGCTCGCCAGTTCGCGCTTGTGGTGCGCGTCGGACCCCATCGCCGTCACGTGCTGTCCG
Source organism: Pseudomonadota bacterium (assembly GCA_038534255.1). Taxonomy (GTDB): domain Bacteria; phylum Pseudomonadota; class Alphaproteobacteria; order Rhizobiales; family CALHAX01; genus CALHAX01. The sequence continues at coordinate 711 of JBCAXC010000191.1, read as the reverse complement.
GGCTTCAGCATATCGGCGCTGATCAGGGGCGTCGTAGCCGGGGTCGTCGTGATGATGATGTCGGCCCCTTCGCACGCGGTCGCGGCGTCGCTCGTCGCAACCACATCGATGCCCAGCCGTTCGGAAAGCTGTGTCGCCTTCGCCTCGGCCTTCTCCACGTCGCGTGCCCACAGCGCTGCATGTGAGACGTCGCGCACCAGCTGCAGCGCCTCGAGTTGCAGCCCGGCCTGTTCTCCAGCACCAAGGATCGCGACACGCCGGGCATCGTCGCGGGCCAGCGCATCGGCCGCCACTGCGCCAGCCGCGGCCGTGCGCACATCTGTCAGAAAGCCGTTGTCGAGCAGCACGGCCTCGACGAGGCCCGTCTCTGCCGAAAATACGGTCATCAGCCCGTTGAGGCTCGGCAGACCCCGCTGCGGATTATCGAAGAAGCCGGGACTGATCTTGATCGCGAAATGCGGAAGACCGGGCACATAGGCGGTCTTCACGTCGACCTCGGCGTTGCGCGCGGGAACCTCGAACCCGAGCACCGGTGGCATGATCACGTCGCCACCCGCCAGCAGCTTGAACGCCTCGCGGATGCAGGAGATCGCCGCCGCGTCGAGCGGAACCAACCGACGCAACTCGGCCTCCGTCACGATCATGATCTTCGGCATGCCCCCTCCCGGCGCAGGGCTGGGGCTGGTGCCCCAGCAATCGCAGGACGGGCCG
>JBCAXC010000190.1:0-5292 GCA_038534255.1 Pseudomonadota bacterium | reverse complement strand
CGTCCCCTGGGGGGGGGTTTTTTGCTCCCCTTGTGGTGGGTGGGCCGGCGTGGGCGCTCGACCGCCCCCAACCCCCCGTTTCCCCACCGTGGGCCCCGCCCCGCGCCGCGCCCGCCCCGCGTCAATCTGAACTGACGAAACCACTGGGTGCGCTGGGGCTGATCGAAAAGATCGCCATTGATCTGGCCGCAGTCCAGCGGCGATCTCGGCCCCGAGCCTCTGACGCTGCAATTGTCCTGTTCGCTGGCGACCATGGTGTGACAGCCCAAGGCATCTCTGCGTTTCCGAGTGAAGTCACCGCGCAGATGCTTCAAAATTTTGCGAACGGGGGCGCGGCGATCTCCGTTCTCTCTCGCGCGCAGGGGGTGCCACTCTCGGTGATCGACGTGGGTACGCTTTCTGACGCGGAGATCGCGGGCGTCGTGACGGACAAGCCGTGTCGCGGCACCGCCGATTTTTCCTCCGCGCCCGCGATGACGCCAGATGAATTGGCTTTCGCGCTGGCAGCTGGCAGACGGGCCGTTGCGGCTGCCGGGTCACGCGATGTGCTGCTCTTCGGCGAGATGGGCATCGGCAACACGACGTCAGCTGCGGCGCTTGCCTGTGCCCTGACGGGACGCGCGGCGGGCGAACTGGTCGGCGCCGGGACCGGGCTTGATGCCATGGGGCAGGAGCGCAAGGCGCGCGTCGTGTCTGATGCGCTGGATCTGCACGGCTGCAATGGTGCGGATGTGCTTCACGCGCTTCGTTGCGTCGGTGGTCTTGAGATCGCCGCGCTCACGGGGGCGATCATCGCGGCGGCGCAAGCGGGCGTTCCGGTGCTGGTCGACGGATTCATCGTGACGGCTGCGGCGTTAGCGGCGGTGCGGATCAACCCTGATGTGCGGCCGTACTTGATCTTCTCTCATCGCAGCCATGAGCAGGGTCATGGCATTCTCTTGGACGCGATGGATGCGGCGCCTCTGCTCTCGCTCGACATGCGGCTTGGCGAAGGGTCCGGTGCCGCACTGGCGCTGCCGTTGCTGCGTCACGCCTGCGCGCTCCATAACGACATGGCGACGTTTGCGGAAGCCGCCGTCTCGGGGAGCGGATAATGCCGACCGTTGATTTTCTCCGTCACGGTGAGACGACGATGCCGGGACATCTCAATGGGCGCTCCGACCCGCCGCTTTCCGATGCCGGTTGGGCGCAAGTGCGGGGGCAACTCGCGCGGGGTGACTGGTCGCACGTCGTGACGTCACCGCTGCAACGGGCCCGAGCGGCGGCGGCGGAGTACACTGCCACGCGTGAGACCGCGTTGCTGGTCGACGAACGTTTCCGCGAAATGGACTACGGCGACTGGGACGGCCAGACGTTCGAGGCGCTACGTGCCGACGCGGAGACATATGCACATTTCCGAAAGTTTGCGGTGACGCCCGAACTGGCGCCGCCGCCCGGTGGTGAAACGTGGGACAGCTTTTGTCGGCGGCTGACTGAGGGGCTCGATGCCTTGCCGGATGGCGCGCTGGTCGTTTGCCATGCCGGCGTGATCCGGACGTCCCTGCACCTGGCGTGCGGCCTTCCGGTCGATGCGCTCTGGCGTGTGAAGGTCGGCTATGCCGCACGAGTGACGCTCACGTATGGCCGCGATGATGCAGGTGCACTCTGGGGCGAGATCGTGGAGGTGGTGCAACATGGCGGCTGAGATTGGCGCTTTCGAGAATGGGCGCCGCGGTCTGGTTGCAGCGCTACAATTTCTCACGCGTCTGCCCACGCCGCAGCTTGCGGATTTTTCTCCAGATGACGCGAAGCGGGCGGTGCCGTGGTATCCGGTGGTCGGGGCGATTGTCGGGAGCTGTGTCGGGTGTTCCATCTTTGCATTGGGGGCAGCGGCACCGCTCACGGCGGCGCCATTCATCTCCGCGACGGTTGGGCTGATTGTGTGGGTCTGGCTGACGGGCGCACTTCATCTCGACGGGCTTGGTGACGTGGCGGACGGGCTCGGCGCCGCGCATCGTGATCCGACGCGTTTTCTGCAGGTCGCGCGGGAGCCGCATGCGGGGAGTTTTGCGATGATCGCGATCGGGCTGGTGCTGATTGCGAAGTTTGCACTGTTGATCGGTCTGTGGCTGACCGTCACGACGTCAGCGCAAGGAGGGATGATTCTCGTCGGTACGCTCGCGCTTGTTGCAGCGTGGGCGCGGTTCGGCCCGTTGGTCTGGCGGGTGCTTGTGCCGCCGCTCGGAGACGGGCGGGGCGCGGCGTTCCATCGGGAGACCCGACAGCCGTGGCGCGCGATCGCCGTCAATGGCAGCCTGCTGAGCCTCCTGTCGCTCTGGCTTGCGCCGTGGTTGCTTGTTGCACTGGTGCTGTTGCCCCTCATCGCGCTCTACTGGCGGCATCGGCTCGGCGGCATGTCCGGGGATTGCCACGGTGCGAGTATCGAGGTCACCGAGGTGGCGCTCCTCTGTGCCGTGGTGACCGGGGGGACGGGGTGATGATTGACGCAACGACGATCGAGACCTTCCAGGCGGAAGGCGTTGTTCTCTTGCGGGGGGTATTCGCAGATTGGGTGGAGACGCTGCGCGCGGGCATCACGCGGAACATGGCGGATCCTAGTCCGCTGGAGCGAACCTACGAAGGCGGTGACAAGGGAGCGAAATTTTTCCAGGACTATTGCTCCTGGGATCGCATCCCGGAGTATCGCGCGTTCGTGCGCTCTTCGCCGATGGCGGAGCTTGCGGCCCGATTGATGCGGTCTCAAACGGCGCGTATCTTTCACGAGCATGTGCTGGTGAAGGAGCCCGGCAGTTCAACGGCCACGCCCTGGCATCAGGATCAGCCGTACTACTGTGTTGACGGCGAACAGACGGCGAGCTTCTGGGTGGCGCTTGATGACGTGCCGCGGGAGCGGTCGCTGGAATATCTCGCGGGATCACACCGGCCGCGCGCGCTGTTCCGGCCCAAGCGCTTTTCCGGCGAAGACCTTTATGCCGATGATGATGCGCCGCGCGCGCCTGATATTGAGGCGGACCGTGCGGCGTTCGACATCCGCGGATGGGATGTCGCGGCGGGTGATGCGATCGTCTTCAACTTTCGCGTACTGCATGCGGCGGCGGCGAACCGCTCCCCCGCGCGGCGTCGGGCGATCTCGTTTCGATGGGTTGGGGATGATGCCACCTATGCGGAGAGAAAAGGCCCGACGTCACCGCCGTTTCCAGGGCTCGATCTGGTTGATGGTGCGCCGTTTGACGCGCCGCAGTTTCCGGTGATCTACTCGACGAACGGCTAGAGGGAGCGCGCAATGAATATACCAGTGCTGAAACTGACGGCAGGCGATCAGGCGTTCTGCAAGAACCCGGCGCAATCGTTCACGCTGCCGGCACGTTTTTATACCGACCAGGGCATCTTTGATCTCGAGCAGACGCGGATTTTTGCCAAGAGCTGGTGGTATGCGGGCCATCAGAGCCAGGTCGCCGAGACCGGGCAGTACATGACGACGCACATTCACGATCAGAATGTCTTTGTCGTGCGTGACCGCTCCGGCGAACTGCGGGCATTCTACAACGTCTGTCAGCATCGCGGCCATGAGTTGCTGGATGGCGTCGGGCGCACCAACGTCATCACCTGTCCTTACCACGCGTGGGCCTATGATTTTGACGGGACGCTTAAATCGGCGCGCAACACCGAGCACATGGCGGGCTTTCAGAAATGCGATTTTGCTTTGAAGCCGGTGCGGGTCGAAGTGTTCTGCGGGCTGGTGTTCGTCAATCTCGACGAGGATGCCAAGCCGTTGAAAGAGCAGGCTGCGCAGCTTGAGGACGAGATCCGCAGTTATTGCCCGAAGGTCGACGAGATCGTGTTTGCGCAGCGCGACACATATGACGTCGCGGCCAACTGGAAGGTGCTGATCGACAACTTCCTGGAGTGCTATCACTGCCATACCGCTCATCGCGATTTTGTCGATCTGGTCGACATGGACAGTTATCGTTCAGTCGCGAATGGCATCTATTCGACTCACGTGTCAGATGCGGTGCGCTCGACGGAAAATAACGCGTTCAGCTTCGAGAAGGGCGATGTCGACTTCGGCTACGCGGGTTGGTTTCTCTGGCCCAACCTGACGATCTGGGCCTACCCGGGGGACGCGAACATCTCGACGCTTCAGATGATCCCGAACGGACCGGAGCGCACGATCGAGCATCAGGACTGGTTTCTGCCGAGCCCCGAGCCGAGCGAGCAGTTGCGCGAAGCGATGGTCTACCAGAAGGATGTTCTGCAGCCGGAGGATATTTCCCTGTGTGAGAGCGTTCAACGTGGGCTGCGTTCGAAGGGCTACAATCAGGGACGCTTTGTCGTTGATGCAACGGAGAGCGAACTGAGCGAGCACGCCGTGCATCACTTCCAGCAGATGGTCGTAGATGCGCTTGAGGCGGAGCTCGACTGAACGTCCGGCCCTGCGTCGTCAGCGTTAACCCTCTTTGCAGGGGATCCGTGTCCGGCGTGCCTGTTGCCTTGCTGGTGTCGGCGATGGGTTTCACACTGACCATCAGATCAGTGCTGTTTCGCGCCGCATCCGCGGGCTGAACGACATCCGCGTGTGGCGCGCTGTGAGGACACCGCCATGCGCCCGTTTGCCAATCCCCTGACATCTGCCCGGCTCATCGCCGCTTTCGTCTTCGGGGTCGGTCTCATGTTCGGGACCGGTCCATTGCCGTCAGCGAAGGCAGCCGGGCTCTCGGGGACCTGGAGTGGGAGCGGCGTGATGCGGCTCAATTCGGGCGGCAGTGAACGGGTCCGCTGTCGCGTCAAATACTTCCGCCAGTCGTCGACCACATTCTCGATGGATGCGCGGTGTGCGAGCGGGGCCGGGCGGCTGACGCAATCCGGCAGCCTCGTGAAAACGTCGGCGAGCAAGTATCAGGGGACCGTGTTCAATGCGCAGCACGGCATCTCGGCGACCGTCTATGTCACGCTGCGCGGCCGACGGCAGAGCGTTTACATCACGAGTGCGGGCGGCACGGGAAGTTTCGCGCTCCGGAAGCGCTGACGCGCATTACGACCGGCGGCGCCAGCGGAGCAACTGCAGGGACAGAAGTCCCGAGCTGGCGATGACCGCAACGAAGAACCAGTAAAGTACGGTCAGCAGGGCAGGTTCGAAGGGGTCGGTCATGGTGCGGGCTCCTGGGGACTGGTGATCTGCCCAGGCTGTGGAGCGGCCAGAGCCGGCTCGGTGGTCGCTTCCATGTTGGCGAAGAGTGTCGCGGGCCAGTCGCACCGGTTGCATTCCGGATCACAGGCGACTATCTCGGCGGT
>JBCAXC010000189.1:0-5298 GCA_038534255.1 Pseudomonadota bacterium | reverse complement strand
GCCGACAAACCGCTGGTCGACATCGTAGGATTGCACCAGCTGGCCGCGGATCGACATCATTTCGGCAATCGCATCGAACTGTAGCGCAAAGAGCAGCGCCGCCGCGGCGCCCCCCAACAACGTCCATGACATCAACGCGATGCGCAGCCGGGTGCCCGTCTTCCTCGAGGAGACGAAAAGCAGATAGGCGACGATCGCGAGCGATATTGCGCCATTGGCCCACGCGCCGCGCGAGAAACTCAGCAGCAGCCCAAAACCGAGAACCGCGGCAACCGCGGTGGGCACGCTGAGAACCCGGTCTTCGTCACGCATGAACCGCGCAAACAGATAGGCGAGGCCGAAGACGACAAACGGACCAAAAACGTTCGGATCCTTGAACGTGCCCCGCGCCCGGTCACGCTCCGTGAAAATCTCATGCGTCCAGTCACCAGGGGAAAAATACCCGACGATCCCCGCGCATGTGGCGATCAACCCGGCCAGCACGACGCCGTTCATCATCGGCGGCAACACTTGATCCGGCGCCCGCGCGATCATCAGCGTCAGACCGAACGCGATGACATAGAGAAAAATCGAAATCAGGATGTGCCGCGCGCTGTCGAACACGAGATCCGAGAGGACCGCTGCGAGAAGTCCGGTAACGCTGAGTAATGCGAAAGCGATGATCAGCGGGGCAAGAGTTCGCGGTACGTGCAGCCGGTTGATCAGCGCGCCAGCGAGGACCATCAGCAGCAGCACGTCAAACGGCGCCGGCTCAATCCACACGATGCCGCTCGTCGCAAAGACGAGAAAAAGGACGACCGCGCCTGGCGAACCCGCATGCGCGCCGAAGAAAGACACGGCGCTGCGAGGCTCGGCAGATGTTGCGGTGGTCATCGCCGTGGTGAGAGGTCTGGCATCCCGACGTGCGATCCAGCTGCGGGCAAATACGCCTGACGCCACCGGCCAGCCGTGTTCGCAGGGGCAGAGTGGTCGGCCGATACAACACGTCGGGCAGCCGCCAGGCCGGCGACGTAGAACGCGATCGTCAGGGCGTAGATCAATTCACGGCACTCCGCGACCGGCAGCCGCAACGGCGGTGCAAGCATCAGCGTCAACGGGATCGTCAACGCGATCAGACCCCACATCACCGCCAGCATCACGCGATCGAAGGGAGGCAGGCCAAGCCACGTCAGCCAGCGTCGGAAGACCGGGATCAGCATCAGCAAGGGAAGGACGAAAAAGTACACAGCAAACCCGATGCGGAAAAGCGTCTGCGAGGTCAGCAGTTTCTGCCACGCGAACGATACCGAGCCATCCGGCGAGACGAATGTTCGCTTGTCGCTCCCGTGAATGATGTCGAGGTTGTGGAGGTTAAATTCCGCCTGGGAATTCCGCTGTTCAACGAATGGCACACTGTAGCCGATCGCGCGCTGAAACCAGCTTGTCTCTTCTCCCACAAACGCAATGCAGAGCACGAACCAGAGCCCCGCCACCAGACGGTAGTGCCCGGCGACGACCGCATAGCCCGCGAGCACAATCGCAATCAGGAACGCGACCACAGCAAGATTTTCGATCAGGTGATCCTCGCTCGTGAGCGTGCGCACGAAGTCGGTCTCGCCCTTCACGATCTGCATCAGCAGAGCGAGAAAAAATGCGCTGACGAGCACAAGAAGTGATCGCGAGATCCTGGGCGCATTCATGACTGAAATCTCCGACGGAACGGGCGCGCGCGCACAGCACGCGGACCAGCTACCATCTCACAACCGGCGACCCTCGCGGCATTCTTGTCGGCAGCTAGGGTTAATTCCACCGGGATCGCGCTGTCGCGTTTCCGAAAGTGGTCATTGGAGATGCAAAAAGGGCCCGACTGGGAAGTCGGGCCCTTTGTGACGCGCACGGTGCCCCCAGCGCGCGACGTCATGTTTTTCGGATCAGCTGCCGAGTAGCCAATCCAGGAGTTTCGGTTCCGGCTGCGGCTGCGCCCGATAGGTCCGAACCGTGTAGCCGTTGCGGCCAACGCGACGGACAACGCGACGCTTGGATCGCACAACCCGTTTGGCCTGCGGCGCCGCAGCGATGTACGCGAGCGGTGCCTTCGCGACGGCCCGATAGCTTTTGTATGTGGCGGTCACGCGGGTGCCGACGCGGACTTTTTTATAGAGATCCGCCACATGCGAGTTGTGCATCCGAACGCAACCCTTGGAGACATTCTTGCCGATCGTCCACGGCGCATCCGTGCCGTGGATACGATAGAGCGTAGAGCCCAGATAGAGCGCACGGTTGCCAAGTGGATTGCGCGGGTCACCACCTTTGACGACGCGCGGCAGCTTCGGGTTTTCTCTCCGCATGGATGCTGTCGGCGTCCATGTCGGGTTTACAGCCTTGCGGGTGATCCGGTTGGTGCCCGACCAGCGGCTCTTCGGGCGCGGCACGGCGATCGGATAGCTCACGGCACGGCCTGGCGCCGTCACATGATAAAGCCGACGATCCGTGAACGAGACGATGATCTGTCCCGTCGCATGTGATTTCGGGAACGCGACGACATAGCGGTCGCCGAGGGAGTTTCTCTTCGCGGCATCGGTATCGCTTGCAGTCGCGGCAAGGGCGAACGTTCCGGCAGCCAGAGTGAGCGCCGCACGTGCGGCACCAGTCAGTTTCAACATTACGCATTACTCCTGCTTTTGCAGGCCGCCAACATCGCTCCGGAACCGTTCAGGAATGGTTGACGAAAGCGGAGAGAAATCCGACCAGTTGGCGCATTTTTCCTCACAACCTGTTGAGATGTCTTGCCGGTCTCTGAACGTGTGTGCCGAAATGAAACGTTTCGACAGAAAACGCGGCCGCCTATCAAATTCGCAACACGTTTCCACTTATGCTGGTGGATCAATTCTGATGGTGAAGGCGCAGCAACGCGCGCTTGCCCCAAAGGGCCGTAGTGGACGTCTCGACAATGATTGCCCTTCTCATCCTCGGCTTGATCGTGCTCACGATTGGCGCGCTGCTCGGCATTGTGAGCACTTTCCGGGTCTCACGTCTGCGCCAGGAGATTGTGGACTTGCGCGCAGACGTCGCCGCGCTGCGACAGACGCGAGATCGAGCGGAACGAGCCGAAGAGTTCGCAACATCGCCGAAGCAGTCGGTCGCGCCCGACCCGATGCAATCAGAAGGCGCCCCGGCGAGCGCGCGTGCCACTCCGCCACCATCACCTCCTCTCGCGCGAGGGGAGGATGTGGCGCAACCTTCCGCACCGCCACCGCCACCTCCGCCCTCATCGACGTTCTCGCCTCCACCGCCACCACCACCGCGCAGCCGTCCGTCAACCTCCGGCATGGGGTTTGAGGATCGCCTGGGCTCGCAACTCACCGTCTGGATTGGCGGTCTCGCACTCGCGCTCGGGGGCATTTTCCTCGTGCGCTATACGATTGACGCCGGGCTGCTCGGTCCGGGTGCGCGCGTTGTGCTCGGCGCGTTGCTCGCCGGCGGTTTGCTCTGGCTCGGAGAGATCACGCGTCGCGAGGAGGTGGTCGGCACGATCGCTGAACGGCTTCCACGCGCCGTGGGGCAACTCCCGCACGCCTACATTCCGGGCATCCTGACAGCTGCCGGCTTGATGACTGCGTTCGCAACCGCCTTTGCGGCCTACGCGCTTTACGGGTTTCTGGGAGACGTCGTCGCGTTTGCGCTCCTCGCGCTGATCTCGTTTGCCGGCTTGGCACTCTCAGTTCGCCACGGCCCGTGGATTGCAACGCTTGGTCTGCTTGGCGCCTATGTGACGCCCGCACTCGTCGCATCGAACGCGCCGTCCGCCTGGTCGCTGTTCCTTTACCTCCTCATCGTCACGGGCGCCGTCTATCTAACGGCATGGTTCCGCGGTTGGGCGCGCCTCGCGTATCTCGGCTGCGCAGGCGCAGTCGGCTGGGGCATCCTCTGGCTGGCGGCGACCTATAGCGCTGGCGACAACATCGCGCTCGCTGTGTTCTGTGTCGGTCTGCCCGCCCTCGCCCTGATTTTCCTCCGCGACGAAACTGCCGAAGCAGACGGCGCGTCACGGGAGACGGAAGAGACCGTCGCTGACGACGAGATCGGCGACGACGTGAGCGCTGATGCGTCCAATCCGCTTGTCGAAGCCCGCAAGGCGATCAAAGGCCAGGGGCCACTCATTCCGGTCTGTATCGCCAACGCCGCGCTCACGATACTCTTCGTCCAGAGCGCCAATCACAACGCGATCGCAACGCTGGCGACGGCGCTCGTCTGCGGCCTTTTCCTCGCATCCGCCTCGCATTGGCGCACACTCATGCCCCTCGCAGCTGTCGCGGGCAGCCTGTTCGTCGCGCATCTGTTCTCATGGCCCGGCATGATCGGCCTGTTTGAGACGCACCTTCCCGACCACATCGACCGCGCCATCAACCCGTCGACAACGCGGCCAAGCTGGTTTTCCGCGCTGGGACCGGACCGCCTCCTTCGCTTTGCAATCCTCGGCAGTCTCGCATTCGGCGGCCTCGGTCTCTGGCACACCTTCACCCGGCGTCCGCACGCAGTTTGGGCTGGCATCGCGACGGCCGTGCCGCTCGCCGCATTCATCATCACCTACTTGCGCATCGGCAATCTGAGCGCGAGTGTCTCCTTCGGGCTCGCAGGGCTGTTGATTGCGGCAGGTTACGCGGCGATCTCTGACCGCCTGGATCGTCGGGTCGCATTCACGACGAGGGTCGCGCCGTTCGCAGGATGGAGCGTCGGCGCGTTCGCGGCTGCCACATGCGGTTTCCTCGCGCTCGCCTTCACAGTTTCCCTGTCAAAGGGTTGGCTGACTATCGCGTTCGCTTTGATGGCACCAGCGATGGCCTGGATCGCGACCCGACGTCCGATCCCCATTTTGCGGTGGGTGGCCGCCGGCCTTGCCGCACTCGTCGTCTTGCGCCTGATTTATGATCCCCGGATCGTCGGAAGCGATCTCGGCACCACGCCGATTCTGAACTGGATTCTCATCGGCTACGGCATCCCCACGCTCGCCTTTGCGGCCGCCGCAGCACTCATGCTCCGCACGCGGGACGATCTGCCAGCACAGATTGTCCGGGCCACTGCGATCGCGTTCAGTGTCACGTTCATCAGCATGGAAATCCGCCATCTCATGAACGGCGGTGATGTCTTTGCGACGCCGTTCGGTCTGGCCGAGGTCGCGGTGCAGAGCCTGGCCTGGCTGGGCATGTCGCTCGGTTTGCGCTGGGGTTCTTTTGCGCGCAGCGATGGGCTGATGCTGCAGGCAGCCAATGTGATCGGCCTCGTGGCGATCGCGTCGCTCGCCTTTGCTCACCTCGTTGT
>JBCAXC010000188.1:0-5306 GCA_038534255.1 Pseudomonadota bacterium | reverse complement strand
TGCGTGAAGATCCCGAAGGGCACCGCCTCACTCCATGACCCCATGAGCACCGGCCGGATAAAACCGAGGACGAGATAGAGGAAGATCGCGGACGCAAATGCCCAGGCGACATGCGTGCCCATGCCAAGCTGGATCGCACGGCGGTAGGTCCGCAACCACCAGAGCATGATTGAAAGCGTCAGGAACGCACCGGCCAGCAGCCACCACCCACCCTTGTCGAGCGGCGGAAAGCCCAGCCCGTATTCTTCGCCCGGTGGATCGAGTGAGAGCCAGGGCAGCAAGCCGACAAACTTGCGGATGTCCCAACCAACCGACGCCCACATGTTGAGCCCGATGATCTCGATTGCCGCAAACCCGAAGGCCAGCGAGAACAAACCGAGCCATCCAAGATAGATCGGCCCGATCTGCGCATTCCCGAGCTTGCCCATCCAGTAGCTGAACCGGCCGGCCCCGGAGCGGGGCGCATCACCGTGCGGCAGATCTACGCCGCGCTCGACCGGTCCCCGGACCTGAACCTGCGTGAAGAGGTTTTGATAGGTCGCCATGATTTATCCTCCTCAGTTCCAGATCGGAATGTTGCGCCAGTAATCCCACCAGCTGATCCAGCTTTCGGTCCACAACGGACCGGAAATGATGATGCAGACGGCACTCCAGAATGCGGCGTTGACCGCCAGGAAGAGACCGAGCCGGTGAATGCCGAGCGTTCCGATCGAATAGCCAATCGTATCGCGAAAGAACGTATCTTCATGCTCCGGCGTCTTCACTTTTTCTCCCTTGCGCGGATTGGTCGAAGAGAGAATGAGCGAGCCGTGAAGCGCCAGCGCCAGCGTGTTCGTGAAGAAGAACGTGATCGCGATCATGTGCACGGGGTTGTAGTGGAAATTCCCGTACTGGTAGCCGATGGTCGACACCCAATCCAGATGCGAGAAAATCCCGTATGGAAACCCGTGCGCCCAGGCACCGAGCAGCGCGGGACGAAAGATGTTCAGCGTAACAAACGCCAGGATCGCAAAGCTGAAGGCGATCGGCACATGATAGCCCATGCCAAGCTTGCGAGCGATCTCCGCCTGTCGCAGCGCCCAGGAGCAAAAAGCCCCGGTCGCACAGAATGTGATCAGTTGCCACAGACCGCCTTCTTTCAGCGGCGCAAATGACATCCCGTACGCAATATCAGGCGGAGAAATATTGATCCGCCACGGGTTCCACGTGTCGCCGAGAGCAGCGCCGTAGAAAATCAGTGCCGTACCGAGCACCGTAAAAAAGATCGTCGTGATACCAAAGAAGCCAACGTAGAACGGCCCGACCCAGAAGTCGAAAAGGTCGCCCCCGATGAGTGTCCCGCCTCGGACACGATACTTCCGCTCGAAACTCAGCAAGGCCATCGCAGGCTCCTCCGTTTCGCCGTTCGCAAGAGTAGTGGTGGTTGCGGCAGCCCGACGTGCGGACTGCCGCAGCCGGGGATCATCCGATCCGTTTCAGCGGATACTCGTGATTGGGGAGAACCTGCGAGCTTTCGCTCGAGCTTTTCATTCCCAACCAGTTGTACCGGTCTGTGCTGAGCAGGATAAAATGAATCGTAAAGGCCAGAACGGCCAGGAAGACATGGAGCGCCACCATCGAACGAAGTGGGTCAACCATGAGCCAAACACGCCACATATTATCCTCCTTACCAGCCGACGAACCAGGGCTTCTGCGTCCACACCAGAAGGTGTGCGATCACAGCGATACCCACGTAGAGGAAGGTCGTCTGCATCACGAGGCCATGAACTTCCTTGGCCTCATTTTCGGACAAGCCAGACTTGTACAGGCGTACATCGCCATCGGGCATTTCTTGTCCTCCTTTCAATGACCTAGCGGTCGCGCCGCGCACCCCGCGGCCAGGCTGCAGATCTACCAGAGCAAATGCCGAAGCATTAATCTCCCGAAGACCCCGCAGATTTCATCTCACGAACACGTAAGGTGCGATTTCATGCACTCTCGCCCGCGCATCCTCGAAGACGGAGCGCGCAGGCTGGCGGCCTGTGCGTCCATCGCCGGAGCGTGCGGAACCAAGCGCGAGAACCCGCATACCGACGGCCTCCGCGAGACAAACCGGATAAAGCAACGCAACGCAGAGCCTGTAGGCGCGAGCTTCCTTCTCGCGCGCGCTTGCGTGGTCACCGTGAAGAGGTTGGACAGTCATGTGTGAGCTTCCTCCCTGGTCTGCTGATCGGGGATGTGATCAGCATCTTGATTGGCCTCGAATTTTTCTTTTCCGCCATCGCTGAGGTCTGTTGGCGAGGCGTCGGCCGCAGCTTTGCGTGATGGCGCAGCTGCAGGCACATGCGCGGTCACAGTCTCCGCGGTGACCATCTCGGCACCGCTGCGACGTGCATCATTCTCGACCGTGTCGCGCAGCGTCTTGGCGGCCGAAATACGCGTGAGAATGGGATATCGAGCGACGACATCGTCGAGCATCGCCTTCGCTTCCGCGCTCCACGGCAGATCCGCCCGGGCCCGCGCCGGGGTCGGTGGCGCCGCGTCCATGGCGCTTGAGAGCGGAAGAATATGAAACAGCGCGTCAAAGAGCCCGTTGCAAAGCTCCTGCAACATCCACGTCGCGCCCGCATACCCCATGTAGGGCGTGCCGGTATGTCGACGGATCGCTGTGCCGGGGAACGACACGGGAATATAAATCGACCGGGCACCGAGCTCGGCGAGGTACATCCGCTCGTTGTAACTGCCGTAGACGATCAGCGGCGCCTGCTCGGCAATCGCTGCGCGCACCGCCTCATTGTCCGGCTTGACACCTTTCGCACGCGCAAATGCGAACTGGCACGGAAAACCGAGGTCATTCTCGAGATAGTTCCGGATGCCGCGCGAATACGTCTCCGTCGCGACGATGCCAAAGCTCGCGGTGCCAAAGAAATCCTGGGTCACCGACCGCCACAAATCCCAGACCGGCTTGAGCGTCGTATGCTTTTCTTCCTCAATGAACGGTTCTGGATCGAGGCCCGTCAGTTCCCCCAACGCCTGAAGGAACAACGTCGTTGATTCCAACCCGATCGGAGCTTGAAGAAAGGGCCGCTCCAGTGTCTCGCAAAGCAGACGGCCAAACTCGCGATACATGCAGATATTGACGTCTGCCTGCGCCAGTTGCGCAACATCGGCAAGATGACTCCCGAGCGGGAACACCATGTTGATCTCACACCCGATGCCTTCAACAAGACGACGGATTTCTGCGACGTCGGACGGCATGTTGAACGTGCCGTACATCGGCCCGATGATATTGACCCGCGGCTTCGCGCCGTCTTTTTTCTTCACGGGCGGCATCCGCTTCGGGCCGAACTCGGTCCAGAGCCACTTGAGCGCGCGGTCCGCACTCTCCCACTGATCTTCATCGATGGTGCGGGGAAGAAAACGCTTGATGCTCGTGCCTTCAGGCGTCACCCCACCGCCAATCATTTCGGCGATCGAGCCGGTAACGACCACGGAAGGCAAATCGGGATCGAGCGTGTCCCACGCCCGCTTCATCGATCCTTCCGTGCCTTCGCGGCCAAGCTCTTCCTCGGCGAGTCCGGTGACAACGATCGGCAGCTCATGCGGCGGCAGTCCGTCCGTGTAGTGCAGTACCGATGTGACCGGGAGATTTTCGCAGCCGACCGGGCCATCAATGATGACCTGCAGCCCCTTGATGGCAGTGAAGGCGTAGACCGAACCCCAGTATCCGCCCGCGCGGTCGTGATCGATAATCATGAGCCGACCGCCTCCGCATCCTTGCGTGCACGGGCGAGCTTGCGGGCGTATTTCGCTTTGAACTCCGGCCGGTCCGCAGGTGTCTGCGACCAGATCCCGGTGGCGTGACCACTCCCGACGCCTTCGAAGAACGCCGTCATCTTCGCGAACCGCGATTTTGATCCGAGCGCGGCATTGATGACCTGCGCCAGAGAGCCGGCACCAGCTGGACCGAACAGAGGTCGCGCCGAGATAAGGTTTGTGAAGTAGAGCGACGGGATCGACGCCTCCTTCGCCTTCTGCACGACCGGCGTCGTGCCGATCGCAAGGTCGGGAGAAAATTCCTGCATCGCGGCGAGATCGTCTTCGAGCGACGCCCGGAAGTTCACGACGGCGCCCCGCGCCTCCAGCCATGCCGCGTCATCAGAAGAGAACCGCGTCTTCGGACAGGCGGAGCCGACATAGCGGACGTCCGCTCCGCTTTCGATCAGCAAGCGTGCCACCAGCAACTCGGAGCCTTCGTATCCGGAAAGCGTGATCCGCGCGTCAATCGGCGTACCGGACAATGCGCCTTTGACGGCTGGGACGATTTGATTCTGCGCGCCGGCAATCCGGTCCGCCGACACCGCACAGGTCTCGCCGATCTGCGCAAGCCAAGCCGCGGTCCCATCAACGCCAACCGGTGCTGAGCCGACGACCGGACGCCCCGCTGCCTCGAACTCACGAACAGATGCGGTGTAGAAGGGATGGATGGCAGCCACCGCGACACAATCAAGTGCGGAATAAAGCTCCCGCCACTCGCGCGTTGGGACAACAGGCCCGGCTGCAAGACCGAGTGGCTCCAGCATCGCGCCGATCCCGATCGGATCCGCCGGAAACATCTCGCCAAGCAGCGTCACGGTCGGCAGGTCGCGCGTCGCACCATCAGGCGCTTGCACCGGCCCTGTGGCGATCTCCTCCTCGCGCGCATATTTGAGCATCGCCCCGGCGAGCACATCCTTGGCTTCCGCATGCGTCGGCACACCAAAGCCCGGCACATCGATCCCGACGATGCGCACACCGTTGATCTCGTCCGGCAGAAGCTGCAGCGGTACGCCAGATGCGGTCGGCACGCACAGGTTGGTCACGATGATCGTGTCATATTTCTCCGGATCAGCGAGCTTGTGCACGGCATCACGGATGTCTTCGAAGAGCTTGCCCGTCACCAGCGTCTCCGAAGAGAACGGCACGTAGCCGACGCTCCGGCGCGCGCCATAGAAGTGCGAGGTGAAGGTCAGCCCATAGACACAGCAGGCCGACCCGGAGAGCACCGTTGCCGTGCGCTTCATGCGCAGCCCGACACGCAGCGATCCAAACGCCGGGCACATGCTCTGCGGTTTGTCGTGCGGCCCTTGCGGATAGTCTCTCGCGAACTGCTCAAGCAGCGGCGTATTGCCAGCCACCTCCGCAGCCCGTCGCATCTCGTCTGCCCCGCCGTGGCACCCACCACCCGATGCAGCAGGCGCACCGGCATCGCCCGAGAGAGCTTTTTGATGCGCCACGTCCAGATCAGCCGCCGCGTCAACGAGGCTTGCGGCGTTGTCAATCGTCAC
>JBCAXC010000187.1:0-5308 GCA_038534255.1 Pseudomonadota bacterium | reverse complement strand
GTAAACACCGGTATGCCGTCACCCCAATTTGTCATCCTCGGATTTAATCCGAGGAACCATGGCAGAGCTTGTTGGGATGGCGGTAGAAACGCACGGCGATCGGCCGGAATCAATGCTGAAGCCCCAGCGGACCGCGATGTGGGTCCTAGGCTCGAGGCCTAGGACGACAAAAGGTGGGAGAGAGTAAACACGGTATGCCATCATCCCGATTTGTCATCCTCGGATTTAATCCGAGGATCCATGGCAGAGCTTGTTGGGATGGCGGTAGAAACGCGCGGCGATTGGCCGGAACCAACGCTGAAGCCCCAGCGGACCGCGATGTGGGTCCTAGGCTCAAGGCCTAGGACGACAAAAGGTGGGAGAGAGTAAACACGGTATGCCATCATCCCGATTTGTCATCCTCGGATTTAACCCGAGGATCCATGGCAGAGCTTGTTGGGATGGCGGTAGAAGCGCGCGGCGATTGGCCGGAATCAACGCTGAAGCTCCAGCAGACCGCGATGTGGATCCTAGGCTCGAGGCCTAGGATGACAAAAGGGGGGAGGGAGAGTAAACACCGGCATCCCGTCACCCCGATTTGTCATCCTCGGATTTAATCCGAGGATCCATGGCAGAGCTTGGTGAGACGGTAGCGGGAGCGCGATCAGGCGGACCTAACCACCCCGGGTTGCGACGATGACTTCTTGTCCCTCGACTTCCGGTTCGTCGTCGATCATGTCGGCGGGGAAGCCGTCGGCGAGAACTTTTTCTCCGGAATCGTCTTCAAGGCGGCGGATAATGTTGGGTGACCACTCGCGCGGACCATAGCGCTTCTGACCGTCGAGAAAAATGTCGCGGAACATCGGCGCAAGCTCGAGTTCCAGACCAGCGCGTTCAGCCACGGCGTTGAAAAGAGAAATATCCTTCACGACGAGATCCATCGTGAAATTTATGTCGCGGCTGCCGTTCAGGATGACCTGGCTCTCGGTCTCGTGGACGAACGAGTTGCCCGACGAAATCCGGATCGCCTCGAACGACGTCGCGAGGTCCATGCCTGCTTTCTTGCAGGTCATCAGTGCTTCGCAGCAGGAGAGCAGGTTGGCGGTTGCGAGATAGTTGGTCACGACCTTCAGGATGCTGGCGCTGCCGAGCGGGCCGGTGTGCAGGATTTGACGGCCCATGAACTTGAGCGCCGGCATCGCCTTTTCGAACGCCTCACGCTCACAGCCGGCGAAGATCGCGATGTTGCCCGTCGCCGCGCGGTGGCAGCCGCCGCTAACCGGGCAGTCGATCGGATAGCCGCCTTTCTCCGAGACCAGCGCGCCAAGCCGCTTCACCTCGGCTTCGTCGGTCGTGCTCATCTCTGCCCAGATCGTGCCTGCTTTGAGACCGGCGAGAATGCCGTCGTCCGCTTCGAGAACTGCGGCGCTCGCGGCCGGGCTCGGCAGGCAGGTGATGATCATGTCGACTGCCGCAGCCATCGCTTTCGGGCTCTCGCCCCATGTCGCGCCATCGGCGAGGAAGGGTGCGGCGATCGCCTCGTCGAGATCCCGCACTGTGAGATCAATTCCATTGCGCAGCAGACTTCCGGCCAGCTTTCCGCCAACATTTCCGAGCCCGATAAATCCAACTTTCATGACGCTGCTCTCCATCGCATTCTTGCTGCGGATCGCCACTAGCATGCCCTTGCCTATGTGTATCGGCGAAGATGGCGCCGGAACTGACATGACCCGCCTTCGCGTGACCGGCTGACTTGCCGAACCGCGATGACCTCAGCTAAGTCTTATATAAGACTCAGATTCGCGGCGCGCGTCGCCCTTCGAAGGAGCCGTTTTTCGCCATGACGACACCGACCTACCTTAAGAAAGCAGAGAAGACGGCAGAGACCGGACAGAGCGATGTGCGCGCGACGGTGCAGAAGATTCTCGACGAGATCGAGCAAGGCGGGGAGGCCGTGGCGCGCCGCTATGCCGAACAGTTCGACAAGTACGAAGGTGACATTCTCGTTAGTGCCGAAGCGCGTGCGGCCGCGGCCGATCAAGTGCCGCAGAAGCTGAAGGATGATATTCAGTTTGCGCATGAGCGGGTGCGCAAGTTCGCAGAAGCGCAACGTGCGGCGATCACCGATGCAGAGACCGAAATTTCTCCCGGGCTTATCGCCGGGCATCGCAACATCCCGATGACCGTTGCGGGTTGCTACGTGCCGGGCGGTCGCTATGCGCACGTCGCCTCGGCGATCATGAGCGTGACGACCGCGAAGGTTGCCGGTGTACCGAACATCGTCGCGTGCTCGCCTGCGCGACCCGGCGAAGGGATCAATCCGGCGATCCTTTACACGCTTGACCATTGCGGGGCGGATCATGTGCTGGCGCTCGGTGGCGTGCAGGGCATCGCGTCGATGGCGTTTGGGCTGTTCACCGGCAAGCCCGCAGACATTCTCGTCGGGCCGGGCAACCAGTTTGTCGCGGAAGCCAAGCGGATCCTCTACGGCCGCGTCGGGATCGACATGTTCGCCGGACCGACAGAGATCCTGATCATCGCGGACGAGACCGCCGACGTCGACATCGTGGCCTACGATCTCGTCGGACAGGCTGAGCACGGTTATAACTCACCGGCGTGGCTCATCACGCTTGATCAGGCGCTTGGAGAAAAAGTTCTGGCGCGGGTGCCTGAGCTGATCGAAACCCTGCCGGAGACCAACCGGGAGAACGCGCGCGCGGCATGGCGCGACTATGGAGAGATCGTCGTCGCGCGCGATCGGGATGAAGCGGTCAAACTCTCCGATGACTATGCAGGGGAGCACCTTGAAGTGCACGCCAGTGATCTCGACTGGTGGCTGGCGAACCTCTCGAATTATGGCTCGCTGTTCCTCGGCGAAGAAACGACCGTGGCTTACGGAGATAAAACCTCCGGCCCGAACCACATCCTACCGACGAAAGGCGCGGCGCGTTACACCGGCGGGCTCTCGGTCGGTAAGTTCCTCAAGACGCTCACCTGGCAGCGCATGACACGTGACGCGAACCGAGAGATCGCACCGGTCTCTGCGCGGATTTCCCGCCTCGAAGGCATGGAAGCGCATGCCCGCACCAGCGACATCCGCCTAGAAAAATGGTTTGCAGACGAGACATTCGACCTTTCGGCGGCTGCCGAGAGCTAGCCCGTATCTAACGTAGCTGGAATCGCGAGACCGCGCCTCGCCGAGCGAACCGATCGACGCCATCTGGTCGCTTCCATCCAAGTCAGACACGGTCCAAACGCGCTCAGCCGTTCGACGTCGCGATCGTTTCGATCCTCTCCAGCAGGACGGCATCGACCATGATGCCGTCCGCCTGCGCTGCCTCGCGCAAGGCATGAACGCGGGCGCCTGGCAGTCGTGTGCCTTCCTGATCCGCAATCGCGGTCACCAGTGTTTCGATCCGCTGCGCGAAAATATTCGCCCCAGCAAAGGCATCCGGCGCGATGAGCAGCAGCCACTGCCCGACGTGGGGCGGTTCGCCGTCTGCATCGAAGAACGACGTTGCTTCAAAGGCAAAGTTGGCTCCGGTGAGCGCGACGGCCAGAACCTCCACCATCAGCGCGAGTGCAGCACCTTTTGCGCCGCCGATCGGTGACAGCGTGCCCTTGAGTGCCGCGTTCGGGTCGGTCGTCGGCTGGCCCTGCGCGTCGGTCGCCCAGCCGAGCGGGATCTCATCGCCGGTCTGCGACGCTTTCAGGATGTTGCCGCGGGCGACCGTGGAAAGCGCGAGGTCTATCACGATCGACGGGGCATTGCGGCGCGGGGCGGCAAAGGCGACCGGGTTCGTGCCGAACACAGGCCGTGTCCCGCCGTGGGGGGCTATGGCGCCGGGCGTATTGCCGAAAACCAGCGCAACGAACCCGGCGTCGGCGAACCGCTCGACCTGATGTGCTGCAACGCCGAAGTGATGTGAGCGCGCGAAAGCGACCGAAGCGAGACCGTTCTGCGCCGCAAGGGGAGGTGCATTTTTCTCCGCGACGTCGAAGGCCGGATAGGCGAAGCCGGAGGCGACATCAATTATGGCGCACGCGGGTTTGGTCTGGCGCCATGTCGGCGAGGCGTGCCCGTCGACCTTGCCGGATCGGGCTTGCGCCGTGTAGCTCGCGACGCGGGAAAGGCCGTGCCCCTTGCGCCCGTCGACTTCTGCGCGCACGAGCGCGCGGGCCACGCATGCGGCGGTTTGGGGTGCTGTGTTGCTCGCAACGAAGGCCTGGGTCACCACCGCTTCGAGGGCCGACAGTTCGATCCGCTTCAGGTCAGCCACTTTTTCTCTCTTTGTCTTCGCTGGCAGATATAAACTGCGACAGCCGTTAAGCGTTCATTAGCCTTAATCCTCCTACTCTCAAAGCATCTTGTCCTGAAGGGCGGGCCAGTTTGGCGCGTCCGTGTTTTGCGTATCAGGAGCCTTGTATGCGTTCTCTCTCGGCCCTTCCGGCCGCGCTGTCGGCGTGTCTGCTGTTGTCAGCCGCACCCGTCGCCCCCGCCTTTGCGGCGAGCCCCACTGCCCCCATCACGATCACAGCCGACGACGTCAGCGATGACGGCGTGTATGGCGATGTCGTGCATGAGGTGGATGCGTCGGCTGATCCTGTCGAGGCCGACTATAGCGACGTCGAACCGCTGGACGAGCGCCCCTTCTACATCGCACTTCGTGGGGCCTACACGGTCGCGGCGGATGATGCGCGTCGCGGTGACAATGTGAGCGGGTCCGGCGCACTCGGCCTCGATCTCGAAAGTACGTTCAACGTGCCGCTTACACGCTTTGAGGCGGAGGTCGGATTTCTCTCCGCAAGCGGTCGCGAAAGTGGTGCGACGCTGGCGCTGTTCAGTCTCTATCGTGATGTTGCGGAGTTTTTCTCGCTGAAACCCTACGTCGGTGCAGGCGTAGGTTTCGTCGTCAGCTCGCAGTCGAAAAGTCGTGGTCAGAACACCGAGCAGACCGGCTTTGCCTGGCATCTCACCGGGGGCGTGTCGCTCGAATGGTCTGACGATGCGTTGATCGATGTCGGATATCGCTATCTTGAAGTTGGCGACGGGGCGCGCGGCATCGGCGATGGCACCAGCGGCGCTCGGCACGATGTGTTTGCGGGCGTGCGTTTCAAACTATGACTGCTCGAGCACGGCGCGGACATTGGCGACGGTCAGCTCCGAAACGCGCACGTTTGCATCCTCGCTCAGGCCCGCGATGTGCGGCGTGAGAAGAACGTTGGGCAGGCGGGAGAGTGCGACGCAGGTCTCCGGTGGTGTCGGTTCCTCATCGAAGACATCGAGTGCCGCGCCTGCGATGTGACCGCTCGTCAGTGCCTCCGCAAG
>JBCAXC010000186.1:0-5312 GCA_038534255.1 Pseudomonadota bacterium | reverse complement strand
TCGTCGGTGGGCGGAGCGTCTACGATGTGCGCAAGAACATGGGCGCGGAACTGGCATCCGAGGGCCATGTCGAAGCCGATGTGATTGTGCCGATACCGGACTCCGGTGTCCCGGCGGCGATCGGGTATGCGCAGCAATCCGGTGTCCCGTTCGAGCTTGGCATCATCCGCAATCATTACGTCGGGCGGACGTTCATCGAGCCGGAGCAGAAAGTCCGTCAGCTCGGCGTCAAGCTCAAGCATTCGGCCAATCGAGGGTCGATCGAGGGCAAGCGCGTGATCCTGATCGATGACAGCGTGGTGCGCGGAACGACGTCGCTGAAGATCGTCGGCATGATGCGGGATGCGGGCGCCAAGGAAGTGCATATGCGGATCGCCTGCCCGCCGATCATGCATCCGGATTATTACGGCATCGATACGCCGGACAAGGAGAGCTTACTCGCAGCGCAATATTCGCTCGAGGAAATGCAGTCCTACATGACTGCGGACTCGCTCCGTTTCCTCTCAATCGAGGGCGTTTATCGGGCGTGCGGGTTTGAGGAGCGGAATGCCAAGCAGCCGCAGTTCACGGACCACTGCTTCACCGGTGACTACCCGACACGATTGCGCGACCGCGAAGACGATGGCGCGAGCCAGCAACTCTCACTGCTCGCAGGCGTCGGATAGCCCGACCTTTATTTTGTACGACTCACAGGCCATATCCGGTGCGGAACGCCGTAGTGCGCGCCGGTGGGCGCGTGCCCGCCGGTTGGCGTGACGAGACCACCCCACTGTTCTGGAGCCAGAGCTGATGACACATTCCCCCCACAGGTTCACAACCACGATGGCGGTGTTCGCTGCCGCTTGGACACTGTCGGCCGCACCCGCGCTCGCAGCACAAATCAACACCGGTGGTGAGAACGGCGCGTATCACTCCCGCTTCTGCCCTTTGCTGCGGGACCAGCTGCGCGAGAGTCGCTTTGACTACCGCTGCAAAACCTCGGCAGGCTCCCGCGAAAACATGCAGCGCGCGATTAGCAATCCCCGTGAGATCGGTTTCGCGCAACTGGACATCTATGCGCTGGAGCGCACGATGCTCGGGAAAGAGCTGTTCACGACGCTGCGAACGGACGGCGCGCGTGAATGCCTCTTTATGGTGACGCGGAATGAAAAGCTTCGAAACCTCGGCGATGTGGCTGGCCGCGCGTCGGAGCTGCGATTTATTCTCCCGCCGGAGAAGAGCGGCAGCGCCGCGAGCTTCGAGTTCCTGCGCCAGATTGATCCCGATGGTCTGGGGCTTGCCCGCGAAATTAGCTACGCGCGCGATACCGATGCCGCAATCGAGCGGGCGCTCGGCGCCGAAGATGTGGTGACGCTGTTCGTGCAGTTTCCTGATCCCGCGAACCCGCGCTTCAAGCAGGTGAACGAGCGCGGTGGACGCCTCCTCCCGGTGCTGGACCGCAACGTGCTGCGCCAGCAGGTCGACGGAGAAAAACTCTATTATGCGCAGGCCACAGACGTTGAAAATCCGCGCTGGAACCGGGCGAGCGATAAATTCGTGACGGCGTGCACGCCGCTCGTGATGTTCACGGGTTCGCCCGAACGTCTCTCGGATGAAAAAGAGCGCGAGGAACATGCGGATCTGGTGCGCACGGTGAAGGCGTTCAACGAGGATACCCTGCGTCCGGGCACTGGCGGCAGCGTGTGGGCTCAGATCTGGCGTCGGACCAAGTCGCTTACTGGGGAAGGCGTCGAGAAGATGCTCGAGCTGGCGGACGAGGCGCGGGAGCAGGCCGGCCCGATCATGGAGCGCGCGAAGGAAGCCAGCCGTGATGCGCTAGAGCGCGGGAGCGAACTGGCCGGTGATGCGATTGATCGCTCGAAAGAGGTGTACGAAAAAGCGAAAGACCGTGCGGGCGAGTTGGGCCGCGAGGCACGAGAGCGGGCGAACGACCTCGGTCGCCGCGCGCGGGAGCGGGCCAATGAGTTTGGCAACGACACACGGCGGCGGTTTGATGACTTCAACGAGCCCGATACCTCCCGTGAATTTTGAGGCGGCCGCGCCGACGGCGCCACAGACCTCATGATGACGCTGGACGGTCGGACGGCGCTAATCACCGGTGCCTCACGCGGGATTGGCGCGGCTGCGGCGCGTGCTCTCGCGGCTGCTGGAGCTCACTGCATCTGCGTGGCGCGGAGCAAGGCCGCGCTTGAAGAGCTCGATGATGAGATCCGCGCGGCGGGTGGCACGGCGACGCTTGTCCCGCTCAATCTGCGCCATGATGCCAAGATCGATGCACTCGGCCCCAATCTCTACGAGCGCTTCGGCAAACTCGATATTTTCGTCTCCGCGGCCGGTTTGCTCGGCCCGCTGTCACCGCTGCATCACATCGCGGACACGGACTTTGCGAACGTCATGCAGGTGATGGTGCACGCGCAGTGGCGGATGATGCGGACGCTCACACCGCTGCTGCCGCAGAGCGATGCTGGGCGGGCGATCGTCGTTGTCTGCGATGCGGGGCAAAACCCGAAAGCCTACTGGTCGCCGTACGCCAGCGCTGATGCAGCAAGAAGCGCGATGGCGCTTTCGTGGGCGCATGAGATCGCGGCGAGCGGGGCGAAAGTCAATTTGTTTGATCCGGGGCCGGTCGCGACGAAACTCCGCGCGAAGGCCTACCCGGGTGAGGATGAAAAATCGATCACCCAGCCGGACGATCTGGCTGCCGCGTTCGTGGCGCTTGCCTCACCGACGCTCGACGTGACAGCGACGCGGTTTACCTATCCGGATGTGCCGATCGCTTCATGACCACTGGTCGCGTCACAGACCTCGCACGAGGTTGCCAACGGCAAGGACGACATAGGCGAAGACGGCAAACCAGAAACTTTGGTTCGGGATGTAGAACGGGATCTGATAGATGCCGAGCTGGCTGATCACCGCGATCAGGACGAGCGCCATGGAGATCAAAAACACAAAAATGGTTGGTGGATTCAGGCGCATGCCGACGCTCCCTTGCTGATGTCGCGCTACCGATGACTCCACCTTCAGGGTCGGGCGACACCGACAAGGCCACTCCCCACAAGCGGCCTCCCCTAGAGGTGCAGTACTCTAATCCGGCAGGATTGCCGAGGAAAGTCAGGTCAGGCGTCGTGTCCTTGCCGTTTGCGCGCGCATGTCACGGGACTGCCGAACGATCTGCAGCCAGAATGCGGCTGTCAGCCCGCTCATGATAAGAAACGCGAAGATCATCACGATGAACTGGGCAGGCCCGGTCAGCGCGTCATGGCGGCGCTGTTGTTGAGCGCGAAAGCGCGGGAAGAGATCGGCGCGTTCACCGCTGTGTCGCCAGAAAATCTGGTCGCGCTGCAACGGGGCGTGGGCTCCGGCGAGCGTGATCGACGGCGGCACCTTCGCAGGCGCGACGACCGGGCGTTGCTCAATCACGGACACAGGCAGGTCCGGCGGTGAAATATGGCGTAACGGCGCCTGCAACTGATAGGATTTTGACAGCGACGGGTTCACAAACGTGACCGATGTCGCCTCGCCGATCCTCGCGTCGGCACCGCCCAGTCCGGCCTGCGCGCCTGTGGAGAGTGTGAGAGCCACAACGCATGTGTAGAGCCCTACTCGCACGCCGCGCGCGCAAATCGCTGAGAAGGTCGAACCTGATGCTTTGGCCGTCATGGATGCGTCACTCCGTTGAAGCGATCGGCCGGCGCCAGTCCGCACGGCTGTGTTGGAGCGCACCAAGCGAGGTGAATCGGGCGATGACGGGTCGGCATTGTGACCATCCCTGTGCAGGCGCGCGCGACCTCCCGATTGTTGTTGCTGTGCCACATCGACAGGCCATCGCGGCGAGGCATGACATGCGCACCGCGCCTCCGACGCGTGCGTCACGATGAGCATCTGGATTGCGAGTGCGGTGGCGCTGATGATGCTGGTGGCGTCCGGCTGGTGGATCGGTCGCATCATGATGGCAGAGAGCGATGCGCTGTCACCGGCGGTGCCTGTCTCGTTGACAGGCATCGACGCGGCGTCTGCATTGATCATACGCATTTCGGACGCGTGCGTGGCGCTCGGTGGTCCGCGCCTGACGTTGGCCGAGGACGCGGGGGAGTTCAGCCTCTCGATCCGGCAGAGCAGCGCAGGGTTCCGCGTGTCGATCCAGCCTCGGCAGCTGACGCCACAGACCTGCGCATTGCTCACCGTGTCATCGGACCGCGTGGACGACGACGACGCTGTGCAGGTCGCCGCACTTCTCGTCGCGCTTCACACGCGGCCGTTGCGGCGGACAATCCGGGACGCGGTGCTGGCGCATCCACTCGCACCCTGGGAGCGACGTTATCTCGATGCCTGGCAAATGTTGGACGCGGCCGCGGCGCGATGCCCGTCATCGCGCACACTTCCGGCATTGCGCGATGCCCTCGCGCTCTGCCCGCAAGACCAGCGTCAGTCGCGTATCGTTATGCTCGGCAATCTCTCCCACGTCTGTGCTGCGCTGGCTGAAGGCACGCAGGTGCCGCTGCCCCGGAGGCTTGAGGGGCTGGACGCCGCGCGGGATGCGCTGCGGGCGCAGGCCGTACTGCCAATTCACCAGCATGTGCAGGGCCTGCGTGATCTCCTGCGCCAGTTGCGCGCCGCAATCTGATTGGGCGCCCAGCCGCTGCGCTCATCTCTGTGCAGAACTTGCCGTGCCATCATTTCTGCTGCCTTCGCGCTCATATACTGGCGGTTCAATTTGTCGGCAGGGGCGCGGCCCGTGGAATTCTTCTGGGACTTTTTCAATCAGTTCTTTCTGCTAATCGCGGGCGGGATCGGCGCAATCTGGCTGATGATCTCGACCGTGCTCAGCCGGTTCAGCCTTGCGATCCTGACCGGACTTGGCCGTGCGGGCGGCGCAGTGCTTGGCCAGCGGTTCGGCGGCGGCCAGATGCAGAGCCGTCGGATGCCGACCACTGCGACGCCAAGGCGGGCGCGCGAAGCACTGTGGCGTGCAGAAGGCCGACAGCAGCGCATGGCGCTCTATGTCGAGGCGTGGTTCGACCTGCTCTCGACACGTGGCGGCCCTTTCGCGCTCTCGATTTACCTCCACAGCCAGATCCATCCCGGGTTTCGCGAAAAGGTGCGTCGGTTACGCGAGCGCTGTCGTGAGTTTGATCGGCTGGAGGAAGTCGCGCAGCATCGTGTGCAACGCTATGAGCGCGAATATGCGGCTGTCTGCGAGCCGATGCGGGATCATGTTATTGATCTGGAGCTCGAGCTGTCACGGCTGAAGGCGCGCCATGCACGCCAGCGCTTCAAACTCTGGCGGCGGCGCTGGTTCCGCGTGAAGCGGA
>JBCAXC010000185.1:0-5354 GCA_038534255.1 Pseudomonadota bacterium | reverse complement strand
GTTGATCGCCGACCATGTCGTGGTGCGGCCCGGAGGCCATGTCATTGGGCGCTGTAAATGCCGCAGCGTGACGGTGTCCGGTCTGCTTCAGGGCGAGATCGACGTGACCGCCCTGATGGACATTCTCGAAGAGGGGCAGGTCGCCGGGAAGGTCCGCTATGGGACGCTGCAGCTCGCGCGCGGCGGCGTGCTGGATGCGAACGTCAGCAATGTCCCGCCGACCATCACTGGTGATCGCCAGATCGAAGTGGCGCGCGGAGCGAGTGTCGCGATCACGACGCGGGATTTGAGCGCGGTTGATCCGGACGATAGCGCTTCGGATGTCCGGTTTGCGATCTCCGGTGAGCGAAATGGGTGGGTCGCCCTCGACGGCGCGCGTGATGCCCGGATTGTGGCGTTCACGAAGGCGGATCTGCAGGCCGGGCGCGTGCGGTTCATTCACGATGGTGCGCAAACGGCGGCGGCAGCATTTTCCGTCGTTGCCGAGGATGCTGGTGGCGGCACGTCTGGCGCACCTGTGACGATCGACGTTGTCGTCGGTTGATTCTCTTTGCGATGAGCGCGGCTCGCGCGTTTAGCTCTCAATGTCCTGCAGAAACTTGCGGAAGGCCGCGAGGGTTTTCCGGCTGACATGATGCTCAATGCCTTCGGCATCAGCATCGGCGGTTTCGTGATCGACACCCAGCTTGATCAGGACATCCCGCACCAGATCATGGCGTGCGCGAGAGGCCCTTGCCAGCGCGCGTCCGTCATCCGTTAGGAAAATGGAACGATAGCGTTGCGTCGCGACGAGATTGTCGCGCTGCAGGCGCTGGATGGTGTTGTTGACCGTCGCACTGGTAACGCCGAGGCGATCAGCCAGATCCGTGACGCGCGCTTCGCCGTTGCGGTCAATCAGGTCAGCGATCAGTTCAACGTAGTCTTCCGCGACTTCGGTCTGATGCGCTTCGCGGACGCGTGCGAAATTGCGGGCGCGCCGTGATATCTCCGATTTTGTCTCGCTGTCGCTCATTGCGCATGCCTCGTCGATGCCCGCGCACGGTAACCGCGTGCGGCAAAGTTAGCCTTGCCTAACAAAGTTAGAAGGAACATACAATCGATCTCAGGGATTTTGAGCAACCCTCCCCCGGGTTGGCGGCTTCAAGGAGATTATATGTTGGTCAGATCGATCGTTCAGTCTCACTGGCGCAGACTATCGGGCCGGATGTCCGCCGCCGTCGTTGGTGCAGCAGCACTCGTGCTCGCGGCTTGCGGCGCAGAGACGCAGCCGCAGTCAACGAGCGAGGCCGAGAGCAAGTTCAAGGTTTTGACGACCTTCACGGTGATCGCAGATATTGCGAGCAACGTTGCCGGTGACGCGGGAGAGGTCGTGTCGATCACGAAGCCGGGCGCGGAGATTCATGATTATCAGCCGACGCCGGGCGACCTGGTGAACGCGCAGGGCGCCAATCTCGTGCTCTGGAACGGGCTCAATCTCGAGCGCTGGTTCGAGCGCTTCTTCGAGAGTGTCAAAGACGTGCCGAGTGTTGTCGTGAGCGAGGGGGTGACACCGATCGGGATCGCGAAGGGGCCATACTCCGGCAAGCCGAACCCGCATGCGTGGATGTCGCCTGACAACGCGCTGATCTATGTGGAGAATATTCGCAAGGCGTTGGTGCGGCTCGATCCGAAGAATGCCGAGACGTACAATGCAAACGCGGAGAATTATTCCAAGAGCATCCGTGATGTGATCGGCCCGCTGCGGGAGCGGCTGGCGGGCGTGCCGACCGACAAGCGATGGCTCGTCACGTCAGAAGGGGCGTTCAGTTATCTTGCGCGGGATTTCGGCATGAAGGAGCTTTATCTTTGGCCGATCAATGCCGATCAGCAGGGTACGCCCCAGCAGGTGCGCGCTGTCATTGACGCGGTGCGGCGCGAGTCGATCCCGGTCGTCTTCAGCGAGAGCACGATTTCTGACCGCGCGGCGCAACAGGTCGCGAAGGAGACAGGTGCGCGCTACGGCGGGGTTTTGTACGTCGACAGTCTTTCCGGCCCGGATGGTGCGGTGCCGACGTATCTCAAACTGCTGGAAGTGACGGTCGCGACGATCGCCGCCGGTTTTGCAACGTGAGTCTGGCCGCATCCGTGGCGGTAGCAGACCGTGCGATTTCGCTCGCGGTCGCTGACGTCACGGTCACGTATCGCAACGGCAATACGGCGCTGCGCGATGCCTCGTTTCGGCTCGAGGGCGGCAGTATCTGCGGGCTTGTCGGGGTCAATGGCTCCGGCAAGTCGACGCTCTTCAAGGCGATCATGGGCTTCGTCGCGCCGCGAACCGGTAGGGTCCGCATTGCCGAGCGGCCGGCGAACGAGGCGATGGCCGCGAACCGCGTCGCCTATGTGCCGCAAGCCGAAGAGGTCGACTGGAACTTTCCGGTGCTTGTCGAAGACGTCGTGATGATGGGGCGTTACGGCCACATGGGGCTTTTGCGGCGGCCCAAAGCGCAGGATCGGGAGGCGGTTGATGCGGCCCTCGCACGCGTCGGTATGTCGGACTATCGCACACGACAGATCGGCGAGCTTTCAGGTGGTCAGCGCAAGCGGGTGTTTCTCGCCCGTGCGCTCGCGCAGGATGGTGACCTTATTCTCCTTGATGAGCCTTTCACCGGCGTGGATGTGCAGACGGAGCATGCGATCATCGATCTGATGGGCGAGCTGCGCGACGACGGGCGGCTGATGCTGGTTTCAACGCACAACCTCGGCAGCGTGCCGGATTTCTGCGATCAGGTCGTACTGATCAATCAGACGGTCCTGGCCGCAGGGCCGACGGAGACGACGTTTACGCAAGCCAATCTGGAGCTGGCGTTCGGGGGCGTGCTGCGGCACTTCCGGCTTGATGGGACTGATCTGCATGACGACGAAGACGCGCGCGGCGTCACGGTACTGACCGACGATGAGCGTCCGGTGATTTTCTACGGCGAGAAGGAAGGCACGCATGAACCGCGTCGCCGCAAGGACCGTGATGGCGGAACGTCCGATCGGGTGACGGAGGCCGGCGAAGCAAGCCAGAGCGATGCGACCGGCTCCGATGCGGCATCATGAGTGAACTGCTCGTCCCCTTTGCCTACGACTACATGGTCAAGGCCATGTTCGTCAGCGCATTGGTTGGTGGCGTGTGCGCATTTCTCTCCGCGTACCTGATGCTCAAAGGCTGGTCGTTGATGGGTGACGCGCTTGCCCATGCGGTCGTGCCCGGTGTGGCAGGTGCCTACATCCTTGGGCTCTCGTTTGCGGCCGGAGCCTTCATTGCGGGGATGCTGGCGGCTGGGGGAATGTACATCGTCAACCAGATCACCCGCCTGCGGCAGGATGCGGTGATCGGGATCGTGTTTACGTCGTTCTTTGCGGCCGGGCTCTTGATGGTCTCGATGTCGCCGACGTCGGTGAACGTGACGACCATCATCATGGGCAACGTGCTCGCGATCTCTGACGCGGATGCGTTGCAAGTCGCCGTGATCACGCTGGTGTCACTCGGCGTGTTGCTCGTGTTCTGGCGCGATCTCATGCTGGTGTTCTTCGACGAGGCCTATGCGCGGACTGTCGGACTGCGCGTCGATGCACTCAAGATCCTGTTCTTCACGCTGCTTTCGGCCTGCACGGTGGCGGCGTTGCAGACGGTCGGTGCGTTTCTCGTCATCGCGATGGTGGTGACGCCGGGAGCGGCGGCCTATCTGCTCACAGATCGTTTTCATCTCCTCCTCGTGCTGAGCGTTGCAATCGGTGCAGGAACGGCCTTCTTCGGCGCGTACCTCAGCTATTTTCTCGATGGTGCCACGGGTGGGATCATCGTCTGTACGCAGACACTCGTGTTTCTCGCGGCGTTTGTCTTCGCGCCGAAGCACGGTGTTCTCGCATCGCGACGTGCGGCGGACCTCAGTATGTCCGATGACAACGCGTCCGACATCGCGGGCGACAAGGTGCGATCGTGAGTTTGTATGCGCTCATCGCGGAACCACTCTCTTTCTCGTTCATGCAGAAAGCGCTGTGGATCGCCGTTGTCGTCGGGACAGTCTGCGCAGTGCTCTCCTGCTACCTCGTGCTCAAGGGTTGGGCGCTCATGGGCGATGCGGTGTCTCATGCGGTGCTGCCGGGCGTTGTGCTGGCCTACGCCGCCGGTCTGCCGCTGGTGGCTGGCGCATTTGCCGCCGGATTATTCTCTGCCGTTGCGACCGGGTTCCTGAAAGCGAACAGCCGGATCAAGGAAGATACGGTGATGGGGATCGTGTTCTCCGGGATGTTCGGTCTTGGCATCGTGCTGTTCACACAGATCGAGACGGATCAGGATCTCAGTCACATCCTGTTCGGCAATCTGCTCGGAATCAGCTGGCGCGATCTGGTCGAGACAAGTGTGATCGCTTTGG
Organism: Pseudomonadota bacterium; assembly: GCA_038534255.1. Lineage (GTDB taxonomy): Bacteria > Pseudomonadota > Alphaproteobacteria > Rhizobiales > CALHAX01 > CALHAX01. The sequence goes on along the minus strand of JBCAXC010000185.1, from coordinate 954 downwards.
CGACTCTGACCGTGGTCATCGCCAAGCGTCGCGATCTGTTGCTCTACTGTTTTGATCCGCAGCATGCGCAGGCGATCGGCTTGCCGGTCTCGCGGCTCTACTACGGGCTGCTGATCGTGCTGGCGCTCACGATCGTCGCATCGCTGAAGGCAGTCGGGATCATCCTCGTCGTCGCGATGCTCATCGGGCCGGGTGCGACGGCGTTTCTGCTCACCGCGCGGTTCGACCGGATGGTGCTGGTAGCCGTTGCGTCCGCCGTGCTTGCGGGCATCTTCGGTGTGTTGATCAGCTTCCACATCGATGGTGCGACCGGCCCCTGCATCGTGCTCGTGCAGACGGCCTTTTTTCTTGCAGCGCTGGTTTTGTCAGTCATTCAGCGGCGACGCGCGATTGCGGGGTAAGGCAGACCCGTGAGGCTACCCATCGCCGAAGTGTTCCATTGTTGCGGTGTCGGCGTCGCGAATGTTTTTTGCTGCGGTCTGCAGGGCGTTCGCGATGCCTTCGAGATCGCTCGCGAACGCATCGCGATCTTCGCCGTAGGGCGTGTTCTCGATCATGCCCCGCAGGCGTTCGCGTGCCATCCACGCCGTGTGGCGGGTGTATTCGCTGGTGGCCACATGTTTCGGGTCGGCGAGGAAGAGCTGATCGAACCGGGTGAAATCGGGATAGCTCAGATCGGCGGGAACGTAGCCGTTGACGAGGGTGATGCGCTCTCCTGGGGCGTCGAGGCCCTTGGCGCGATGGACGACCATGTTGCCCTGTTGCAGGACGGCGTATCCCGGACCGGGCAATTCTGGTGAGACGATCTGTTCCGCCGGGAGCGGTGCGCCCTGCTTCTTGAGTTCTGCGACCTCAGCGACCGTGCCGTTGAAGTATTGAAACTCGCCGCCCTCGACCGCGTTGGGATCAGTGACGAAGAGGACGAAGTCGACCCGCAGCGTATCCGCATGCCAC